>NZ_JAQQDB010000059.1:0-38636 GCF_046030135.1 Caballeronia jiangsuensis | reverse complement strand
GATGGACTATGTGATGGTCGACAATCAAGACAACTCGCATCAGTCCGATCCCCTTCGCCGGGCGCGCCTTCGCTGGCGCGCGCGGCGCGGCCTGCTGGAAAACGATCTGATCTTCGATCGCTTCTTCAGCCGATATGAGCATGACCTCAGTGACGCCGACGTGGCCGCATTGACCAGCCTGCTGGAGCTGAGCGACAACGAACTGATGGACTTGCTGCTGGCGCGCACGGAGCCTGAGGGTGACCTCGCGACGCCCGACGTAATCCGCTTGCTGGAACTGCTGCGCACCGTGTGATTTCAGCAGGAATTCACGGATTTTTGCAAAATAGGCCTGTTGCAGTGCACACAGGCCGATCGAACAGTTTTGCCGCGCAGCTTCCGTCGTGCAAATTATCGAAAACCTGTATCCATACTTCGATTGAGGATGTGCTATGACCCCGTCAGATGTTAAAGCCACGCTATCGTTCAGCGACAACTCGCCGAGCGTCGAAATGCCGATCTACAAGGGCACGATGGGCCCGGACGTGATCGACATCCGCAAGTTGTACGGTCAGACCGGCAAGTTCACGTATGACCCGGGCTTCATGTCGACGGCAGCGTGCAATTCCGCGATCACGTACATCGACGGCGACAAGGGCGAGCTGCTGTACCGCGGCTTCCCGATCGAGCAGCTGGCCGTGAATGCCGACTTCCTCGAGACCTGCTACCTGCTCCTGAAGGGCGAACTGCCGAACGAAGCGCAGAACAAGGAATTCGTGGACACGGTCACGCGTCACACGATGGTGCACGAGCAGATGCACTTCTTCTTCCGCGGTTTCCGTCGCGACGCGCACCCGATGGCGGTGTTGACGGCTGCCGTGGGCGCGCTGTCGGCGTTCTATCACGACTCGCTGAACATCAACGATCCGCGCCACCGTGAAGTGTCGGCCATTCGCATGATCGCGAAGCTGCCGACGCTCGTCGCGATGGCGTACAAGTTCAGCATCGGTCAGCCGTTTGTGTATCCGAAGAACGAACTGTCGTACAGCGCGAACTTCATGCACATGATGTTCTCGAACCCGTGCGAAGAGTACAAGGTCAACGACGTGCTCGTGCGCGCGCTCGACCGCATCCTGATTCTGCACGCGGACCACGAGCAGAACGCATCGACGTCTACTGTGCGTCTCGCGGGTTCGTCGGGCGCGAACCCGTTTGCGTGTATCGCGGCCGGTATCGCGTGTCTGTGGGGCCCGGCGCACGGCGGCGCGAACGAGGCCGCCTTGAACATGCTGGAAGAGATCGGCTCGGTCGACCACATCCCCGAGTTCATCAAGCAGGTGAAGGACAAGAACTCGGGCGTGAAGCTGATGGGCTTCGGTCACCGCGTGTACAAGAACTACGACCCGCGCGCGAAGCTGATGCGCGAGACGTGCCACGAAGTGCTGAACGAACTCGGTCTGCACGACGACCCGCTCTTCAAGCTCGCGATGGAACTCGAAAAGATCGCGCTGGAAGACGAATACTTCGTGTCGCGCAAGCTGTACCCGAACGTCGATTTCTACTCGGGCATCGTGCAGCGCGCGCTGGGCATCCCGACGTCGATGTTCACGTGTATCTTCGCGATGGCGCGCACAGTCGGCTGGATCGCGCAGTGGAACGAGATGATTGCGGATCCGGAGCAGAAGATTGGCCGTCCGCGTCAGCTGTTCATCGGTCAGACGCCGCGTGAAGCGAAGCCGCTGGCGAAGCGTTAAGCCGATTTACGGTTGCAGATAGGTGAAGGCCCCGGCGGGTGACTGCCGGGGCTTTTTGCGTTTTGGGTGGTCGAGTCTAATCCGCGAATACTTCTCGCAACGTAAGAAGCGCGTTCGATAACGTGCTGTCCGCCACGGCGCCTTCTTTCCTGACCAGACGCGCCTTGTCGACGGTGCGAAGCTGATCGAGTAGAACGAGTCCCTGTTTCCGTTTGAACGACACCGGAATGCGAAAGGGCGCCGACGTGCCTTTCGAAGTCATCGGCGCGACGATGACCGTCCGCAGATGGTCGTGCATTTCCGGAGGCGAAACCACGACGCACGGACGCGTCTTCTGTATTTCGCTGCCGAGAGTCGGATCGAGCGCGACGAGCCAGATATCGCCGCGCGCTACCATTCGAGTTCGGCGTCGCCGTCGTTGCCGAACTCGCCCAGGACGAGCGAATCTTCCCCGCTCTTTGCGATCAGCTTGCTGGCTTCGGCCCAGCCTTTGCGTGCGCTGTCGCGCGGCCGGCGCAGCACGATCGCGTCGTCTTCGATGTTCATCTCGACCTCGTTTTCCAGGCCAAGCTGCGTAAGGAAGGGCTTGGGAATCAGCACGCCTTGCGAGTTGCCCATCTTTCGGATGGTCGTTTTCATGAGATCAGGCATAGTCGTTTTGCGTATTAACAATGTTATAACTTTCGGCGCGGTCGCGTCAATGCAAGGGCAGTCAGGCACTCCGGCGCATACTGAGCGTAAGTCACGAATCCACTGCCGAACAGTCGACCGAATGGGATAGATTGCAGCCAGGTGAAGGCTCCGGCGAGGTAGCTGCCGGGGCTTTTTGCGTTTTGGGCGGAGGCTTGAAAGCATAAGAATCGCCATCATTTGATGCTAATATCAATGCCTAATGAAACGGAGATACGGATATGCGTACGACCATCGCCCTCGATGACGACTTGCTGGCAAAAGCTCAAGCCTATACAGGCGTCACAGAAAAATCGGCGCTGGTGCGCGAAGCACTGAAAGCGCTCGTCCAACGTGAAGCGGCTCGGCGACTTGCGAATCTCGGCGGCAGTCAACCGGGCATAGAAGGCGCGCCGCGTCATCGGCGGGAGCGCGAATGATCCTTGTCGACACTTCGGTCTGGATCGACCATATCAACGCATCCGAACCGTTACTGGTGAATCTGCTCGGCGAGGAGCGCGTGCTTGCTCATCCATTTGTCATCGGTGAAATTTCGCTTGGAAGTCTGCGCGACCGTGACGTCGTGCTGGGCGCATTGAACGATCTTCCTGTCGCGCCGGTAGCGACGCCCGAAGAAGTATTCTTCCTGATCGAAAGACAACGACTCTTCAATCGCGGGATCGGGTATGTCGACACGTCTCTGCTGGCGTCAGCGCATTTGCAGCCTGGCGTAAAGATCTGGACCCGGGACAAGCGATTGCAAAGAGTCGCCGAAGAACTCGGCATCAGTGCGATGCTTCAGCATTGATGTAGCGGGGAGTCCGTCGAGACGGGTACTCCTGATCCGGGTACTGACACCACTACCATAACTATCTGTTTTTACGAGGTTTTTTCTCTCAGCCTAGTACCCACGCCGCATACGAAGGTGGCATAATCGATCGCACAAGCTGCACACCCAAAATCCCCGCAGTCACATACGAAAGCGCTCACCATGGCACAGACTCTCTACGACAAACTGTGGAACACGCATGTGATCCACACCGAAGAGGACGGCACCTCGATCCTCTATATCGACCGTCACCTGCTGCATGAAGTGACGAGCCCGCAGGCGTTCGAAGGCCTGAAGCTGGCCGAGCGCCCGGTGTGGCGCATCAGCGCGAATCTGGCCGTATCCGACCACAACGTGCCGACCACGGACCGCTCGCACGGCATCGCCGATCCGGTTTCGAAGCTGCAAGTCGATACGCTCGACCAAAACTGCGATAGCTTCGGCATCACGCAGTTCAAGATGAACGATCTGCGCCAGGGCATCGTGCACATCATCGGGCCGGAGCAGGGCGCGACGCTGCCGGGCATGACCATCGTCTGCGGCGACTCGCATACGTCCACGCACGGCGCGTTCGGCGCGCTCGCGCACGGCATCGGCACGTCGGAAGTGGAGCACGTGCTCGCCACGCAAACGCTCCTGCAGAAGAAGAGCAAGAACATGCTCGTCAAGGTCGAAGGCTCGCTGCCGCGCGGCTGCACCGCGAAGGACATCGTGCTTGCGATCATCGGCAAGATCGGCACGGCGGGCGGCACGGGTTACGCGATCGAGTTCGGCGGCTCGACCATCCGCGCGTTGTCGATGGAAGGCCGCATGACCGTCTGCAACATGGCGATCGAAGCGGGCGCGCGGGCGGGCATGGTCGCCGTCGACGACACGACCGTCAATTACCTGAAGGATCGTCCGTACTCGCCGCAGGGCGTGGAGTGGAATCAGGCCGTCGAATACTGGCGGCAGTTCAAGTCCGATGAAGGCGCGCAGTTCGATCGCATCGTGGAATTGAATGCAGCCGAAATCGTGCCGCAAGTGACGTGGGGCACGTCGCCCGAAATGGTCACGTCGATCGATGGCCGCGTGCCCGATCCCGAGAAGGAAAAGGACCCGGTCAAGCGCGACGCGATGGAGCGCGCGCTCACCTATATGGCGCTGCAGCCGAACACGCCGATCGAATCGATCAAGCCGGACAAGATCTTCATCGGCTCGTGCACGAATGCGCGTATCGAAGATTTGCGCGCGGCCGCGTATGTCGTGAAGTCGCTGGGCAAGCGCGTCGCGTCGAACATCCGTCTCGCGATGGTCGTGCCGGGCTCGGGTCTCGTGAAGGCGCAGGCCGAGCGCGAAGGTCTCGACAAGATCTTCACGAACGCCGGCTTCGAATGGCGCGAGCCGGGTTGCTCGATGTGCCTCGCGATGAACGCCGACCGGCTGGAAGCGGGCGAGCGCTGCGCATCGACGTCGAACCGCAACTTCGAAGGCCGTCAGGGCGCGGGCGGCCGCACGCACCTCGTGAGCCCCGCGATGGCCGCCGCCGCCGCGATCGAAGGCCATTTCGTCGACGTGCGCAAGCTCGCGTGATCAACCGGGATACAGAGAAAGATCATGGAAAAATTCATTGTGCATAGCGGCCTCGTCGCGCCGCTCGATCGCGAGAACGTCGATACGGACGCGATCATCCCGAAGCAGTTTCTGAAGTCGATCAAGCGCACCGGTTTCGGCCCGAACGCGTTCGACGAATGGCGTTATCTCGATGTCGGCCAGCCCGGCGAGGACAGCAGCAAGCGCCCGCTCAATCCGGACTTCGTGCTGAATCAGCCGCGTTATCAGGGCGCGTCGATTCTGCTCACGCGCAAGAACTTCGGCTGCGGCAGTTCGCGTGAGCACGCGCCGTGGGCGCTGGATCAGTACGGCTTTCGCGCGATCATCGCGCCGAGCTTCGCGGACATCTTCTATAACAACTGCTTCAAGAACGGTCTGCTGCCGGTCGTGCTGACGGAGCAGCAGGTCGACAAGCTGTTCAACGAAACCTACGCGTTCGTCGGGTTCCAGTTGACGATCGATCTCGAAGCGCAAGTCGTGCGCACCGGCGACGGCACCGAGTACGCGTTTGAGGTGCCAGGCTTCCGCAAGTACTGCCTGCTGAACGGCTTCGACGATATCGGCCTCACGCTGCGTCATGCGGACAAGATCAAGCAATACGAAGCCGAGCGCCTCGCGAAGCAGCCGTGGCTGAATAACCGGCTCGTCGGATAAATCGAAACACGATCAAAGAAGGAAGAGACGATGAAGATTGCAGTATTACCCGGCGACGGGATCGGTCCGGAAATCACCGCCGAAGCGGTCAAGGTGCTGAATGCGCTCGGCGAAAAATTCGAGCTTGAAGAAGCGCCGGTCGGTGGCGCGGGCTATGAGGCGAAGGGCCATCCGCTTCCCGATTCCACGCTGGCGCTCGCGAAGGAAGCTGACGCGATCCTGTTCGGCGCGGTCGGCGACTGGAAATACGACAAGCTCGAGCGCGCGCTGCGTCCCGAGCAGGCGATCCTCGGCCTGCGCAAGCACCTGCAACTCTTCGCGAACTTCCGTCCGGCGATCTGCTATCCGCAACTGACGGGCGCGTCGTCGCTGAAGCCGGAGATCGTGTCCGGCCTCGACATCCTGATCGTGCGCGAGCTGAACGGCGACATCTATTTCGGCGCGCCGCGCGGCCTGCGCGAAGCGCCGGACGGCCCGTTCGCCGGCGCGAAGGAAGGCTTCGACACGATGCGCTATTCCGAGCCCGAAGTGCGCCGCATCGCGCACGTCGCGTTTCAGGCGGCGCAGAAGCGCGAGAAGAAGCTGACGAGCGTCGACAAGGCGAACGTGCTGGAAACGTCGCAGTTGTGGCGCGACACGATGATCGACGTCGCGAAGGAATATCCGGACGTCGAGCTGTCGCACATGTACGTCGACAACGCCGCGATGCAACTGGTGAAAGCGCCGAAGGCGTTCGACGTCGTCGTGACCGGCAACATGTTCGGCGACATCCTCTCCGACGAAGCCGCGATGCTCACCGGCTCCATCGGCATGCTGCCGTCGGCGTCGCTCGACAAGAACAACAAGGGCTTGTACGAGCCGTCGCACGGCTCCGCGCCGGATATCGCGGGCAAGGGCGTGGCCAATCCGCTCGCGACCATCCTCTCCGCCGCGATGATGCTGCGCTACTCGCTCGGCAAGACCGAGCAGGCGGACCGCATCGAAAGCGCGGTGAAGAAGGTGCTGGAGCAGGGCTACCGCACCGGCGACATCGCGACCGCGGACGGGAAGATCGTCGGCACGAAGGAAATGGGCGATGCGGTGCTGAAGGCGCTGTAAACGCCGGAAAGACGATCGGCGGTTGCAAGCCAAAGCGCGGCCGATCGTCTCTTTTTCCCGATGTTCATGCACGATCCGCACGATTTTCATACGCGCGCCGCAAGCGCGTGACGAAAACATCGGGTTATCGTGTATATTCTTTGGTCATGGCGAAGAACTCTCAATTCTCTCTGGATTCCATCGGACGCGGCTCATTTGCCGTCGCGACGGAACTCGCCATCGACACGCGCATCGTGGGTATTAAAGCCACGGCCGGGTTTTCCAAACTCGCGCGCATTACGAAAATCTCCATCAAAGCGATCACGATTCGCTGATCGTCCCTCGTGTCCGAGCGTCTTCCCCGCGCGGCCACGCCGGGTAAAGATGCGGGGAAGCTTCCACAAGTAAGGGTTAGTCATGAACGTAGGTCTCGTTGGTTGGCGCGGTATGGTCGGCAGCGTCCTGATGCAGCGCATGCAACAGGAAGGCGATTTCGACTTGATCGAACCGGTGTTTTTCAGCACCAGCAATGCGGGCGGCAACGCGCCGTCGTTCGCCAAAAACGAGACGAAGCTCAAGGATGCGACAAGCATCGACGACCTGAAAAAGTGCGACGCCATCATCACGTGCCAGGGCGGCGACTACACCAACGAGGTGTATCCGAAGCTGCGCGCGGCGGGCTGGAAAGGCTACTGGATCGACGCGGCCTCGGCGCTGCGCATGAAGGACGACGCGGTCATCATCCTCGACCCGGTCAACCTGAACGTCATCAAGGATTCGCTCGTGAAGGGCGGCCGTGACTTCATCGGCGGCAATTGCACGGTCAGCCTGATGCTGATGGCGCTCGGCGGCCTGTTCCGCGAGAACCTCGTCGAATGGACGACCGCGATGACCTATCAGGCCGCTTCGGGCGCGGGCGCGCAGAACATGCGCGAACTGCTCCAGCAGATGGGCGTGCTGTACGGTTCCGCGAAGGAAGATCTGGCCGATCCGTCCTCCGCGATCCTCGACATCGACCGCCGCGTGCTCGCCGCGATGAACGGCGAGCGCATGCCCGTCGACAACTTCGGCGTGCCGCTCGCGGGCTCGCTGATTCCGTGGATCGACAAGGATCTCGGCAACGGCATGTCGAAGGAAGAGTGGAAGGGCGGCGCCGAAACCAACAAGATTCTCGGCAAGCCGGCGATGGGCACGCCGGGCTCGATTCCCGTCGATGGCCTTTGTGTGCGCATCGGCGCGATGCGCTGCCACTCGCAGGCGCTGACCATCAAGCTCACGAAGGACGTGCCGCTCGACGAAGTGCACGGCATCCTCGCGTCCGCGAACGACTGGGTGAAGGTCGTGCCGAACGAGCGCGAAGCATCGATCCGCGATCTTTCGCCCGCGGTCGTCACGGGCACGCTGACGGTGCCGGTCGGCCGTCTGCGCAAGCTGGCGATGGGCGGCGAGTATCTGTCGGCATTTACTGTCGGCGATCAACTGTTGTGGGGCGCGGCCGAACCGCTGCGCCGCATGCTGCGCATTCTGCTCGACAAGTAAAGTAAACTACGCGCCTGGAAGCGCGTGCCAAAGCCAAAAGCGTCGCGGTTCTCGCGGCGCTTTTTGTTTTTGTGCAGTTTTATTGCAAAACCGGGTTTATCGAACGGTTTTGCGCCGTATGTTTCAATTTTTGCCGGACCCGGAGCCTCAATGATCCAACGACCACGCCGGTCTCTCCTTTCGTCATCGCGTGCGGCGTGCGCCGCGGCAAGTCTCGCGGTTTGCGCGATGTTCTGGGCGAATCCCGGCGATGCGCTCGCTCAGGCGAGCGGCGTCGCCCCCGCCGCGACGGGGCAGACATACGCGGTCAAGCCGGGGCAGTCGTTGAACGATGTCGTGAGCGAACTCACCGGATCGAAAGATCGTGACGTTCGCGCGAAGGCCGCGCGTGCGTTGTTCGACGCCAATCCGAACGCGTTCGGAAATCACGATATCAACAAGCTGAAGCTCGGTGCGGTGCTGAACGTGCCTGCCGATCTGATCGGCTCAGCGGCTTCCAGTGCTGCTTCGGCACCCGAGGCGCAACCGAATCCGCCTGCCGAGACGTCGGCGCCGGTGCAGGCGTCGGAGAGCGCGATGGCGTCTGCTACTGCGCCTGCGTCGGCGGTCGAACCGCAGGCGAGCGCCACGTCGACGCAGGAGCAGACGACGCCCGCGCCCGCATCAGCGACCGTCGCGCCCGCGAGCGAGCCCGCCCTGGCGGCGCCCGCGCCTGCCAGCGGCAGCAGAAGAAGCAGCCACGGCGTGGCAGCGGCGACGATCGGCCTTTCGCCATTCGTCATCGCCGCCGTGATCGCTGCGGTCGGCTTCCTGCTGCTCAGAATGCGCAGCGGAAAGAAGCGACGTGCCGCAGCAAGCAACGAAGGCGTCGATCGCACGTCGAGGACGTTCGCAAGTCTTGAGGAAGCCCAGGCCGACGCCGACGCGCGCAATGAAACGATACGCAAGGCGCGCGAGGCGTCGGCTGCGGCATCGGCCGTCGCCGCTGAGAAGCAGCCATCCGAGCGCGACCGGTCCGGGCTGGCGGCCGCCGCCGCGAGTATCGACAACGCCGACGCGACTCGCGCGCCCGCCGTCCCGTCCGACGACGAACTGCCGCCGACGACCGAGGCGAAGCCCGGGCCCGCTGTCGCGCCCGGCCAGGCGAACCGCGCTGCACAGGAAGCGCCGTTCGCGCCGGTTGCGCCCGCGGCACGCCATCCCGATTTCGTGCCGCCGGTCGGGGCCGCCGAGACGCAGGACCAGCACGACGAGCACGCGCGCGAGATCGCGGCGCGCGAAGCGGCGCGTCGTGAAGCCGAGAAATGGGAAAACGAGGAGCGCGAAGCCGCGGCGCGCCAGGCGGCCATACGCGAAGCCGAAGAGCGTGAGATTCGCGCTCGCGAAGCCGCCGCGCGGGAAGCGCTCGCGCGCGAGTCGGCGGATCGTGAAGCCGGGAAGCGCGAAGCCGAGTTGCGTCAGGTGACCGAGCGCGAAGATCAGGCGCGCGAGGCCGCGGCGCGCGAGATCATCGCGCGCGAGGCCGAACTGCGCGAACTGCAGGCGCGTGCCGCCGAAGAGCAGGCCGCCGAGCAACGCGCCGCGGAGCAGCGCGACATCGAGGAACAGGCGGCGCGCGAAGCCGAAAAATCGGGTATCGCGCCGGACGAGGAGCCGGTGCTTGCGCATCGTTTTCCAATGCCGAAATTCCCTCAGGACGCGATTCAGGCGCTGGGCTCGCTCGAAATGGAACTGCCGCCGCGCATGGAACTGTCGATCAAGCCGCCCGGCGCAGCGGAGCCGGCAGCGGCGGCATCGTCGGTGGCGTCCGATGTGCCGCGCGAGTCGCGGCCCGCAGCCTTGCAGCCGCCGCCGACGGGTCCGCAGCCGATCGAACAGGTGCCGTTCATTCCGCAGCCGATGGCGCAGCCGGATTCGGCGCGGCCGACGCAATCGCAAGCTCAGTCCGTGGCCTCGCAAATCGAGGCGGGAACGGCTGGCGCGGCCTCGGTCGCCGGTCTCGGCGCGACGCGATTCGGGCCGCTGAGCCTCGATTTCGATCTCGGCCGCGCGTCGAGCGCGACCGAGCCGATGCCCGCGCTGACGCCCGCGCAACTGGCGACGATCGCGCGCAACAAGCTCGAACTCGCCGCCGAATACATCGAGCTGGGCGATCTCTCCGGCGCGCGCACGCTGTTGCAGGAAGTGATCGAATCGAACGATCCGGCTACACGTCAGCAGGCCGCAACGCTCTTGTCGACGCTCGCCCCACATTCCTGAGATGCGCATCGCTTTAGGCATTCAGTACGACGGCTCGGCGTTTTGCGGCTGGCAGTCTCAGCCGCACGGCAAGACGGTGCAGAACGAACTGGAGCGCGCGCTCGCCGAATTCGCGCAGACGCCGCTCCCGACGGTCGTCGCCGGGCGCACTGACACGGGCGTGCATGGCCTCGGCCAGGTCGTCCATTTCGACACCGAGCTCGATCGCGCCGAATTCTCGTGGGTGCGCGGCACGAACGCGTTTTTGCCCGATACCGTCGCCGTGCAATGGGCGAAGCCGATGCCCGACGACTTCCACGCCCGATTCGCGGCGTTCGAGCGCACCTACTTTTACGTTCTGTACGTCAATCCGGTGCGCTCACCGATGCTGGCGAAACGCGCGGGCTGGGTGCATACGCCGCTGGACGTCGACGCGATGCGCGATTCGATCGCGTGCCTGATCGGCGAGCACGATTTTTCGTCGTTCCGCGCGGCCGATTGCCAGTCGAAGACGCCGGTAAAGCATCTTCACCAGATCGACGTGCGCGAGCAGGGCGATTTCATCCACTTTCGCTTTCGCGCCAACGCGTTCCTGCATCACATGGTGCGCAATCTGATGGGATGCCTCGTCGCGATCGGACGCGGCCGTCATCCGGCTTCGTGGATGGCCGACGTCCTCGCCGCCCGCGATCGCCGTGTCGCCGCGCCGACCTTCATGCCGGACGGGCTGTATCTGGCCGAGGTCGGCTATCCTGAACACTTCGCGGTGCCGCCGCCGCATATCGCCAGCATGCCCTGGAGCGCCATTTGGGCAGAGCCGAAATGACCGAACGAGATTTGCATCGCACCCGCATCAAGCTATGCGGACTATCGCGCGTCGAGGACGTGCAGCACGCCGTCGCGCTGGGCGCTGACGCCGTGGGCTTCGTGTTCTATCCGCCGAGCCCGCGCTCGGTGAGCGTCGCGCAGGCGGTGGATCTGGCGCGGCACGTGCCGCCGCTAGTGTCGGCCGTGGGCCTCTTCGTCAATGCAACGCCCGAGTGGATTCGCGAAGTCACATCGAACGTGCCGCTTTCGCTGCTGCAATTTCACGGCGACGAAACCCCCGAGCAATGCGAGGAACTCGCTGCGATTGCGGGTTTATCCTATTGGCGCGCGCTGCGAATTGGGGCTGATGCGGCGACAAGCCATTTGATAGAATCGTCAATCAAGTTCAAAGCCGCAGGCGGCCTTCTGCTCGACGCTCTCGTCGAGGGCTTCGGCGGCGGTGGAAAGGTATTCGATTGGTCACTTATCCCAACAGATCTCGGGCATCGGGCCGTTTTGAGTGGTGGGTTGAACGCGCAAAACGTCAGTGACGCCATTCGGCGTGTGCGCCCGTACGCGGTCGATGTCTCGAGCGGCATCGAAGTGCCGGGCGCCAAGGGCGTGAAAGATCTCGCCCGAATGGCGGCGTTCGTACGCGCGGTGCGCGAAGCGGATGCCGGGTGATGTTGACGTGAGCCGCGCTGCCGGCCACGTAACCGAGAGAGTGACGTAATGTACAACTTGCCAGACGAAAGAGGCCACTTCGGCCAATATGGAGGCGTGTTCGTCTCCGAAACGCTCATCCACGCGCTCGATGAACTGCGCGTCGCGTATGAAGCGGCACAAAAAGATCCCGCATTTCTCGCCGAGTACGAGTACGAGCTCAAGCATTACGTGGGCCGTCCGTCGCCGATTTATCACGCGAAGCGCTGGAGCGAGATGCTCGGAGGCGCGCAGCTTTATCTCAAGCGCGAGGATCTGAATCACACCGGCGCGCACAAGGTGAATAACGTGATCGGCCAGGCGCTGCTCGCTCGCAAGATGGGCAAGCCGCGCGTGATCGCGGAAACCGGCGCGGGCCAGCACGGCGTGGCGACGGCGACCATCGCCGCGCGCTTCGGCATGGAGTGCGTGGTCTATATGGGCGCGGAAGATGTGCGTCGGCAGGCGGCGAATGTGTATCGCATGAAGCTGCTCGGCGCGACGGTCGTTCCGGTCGAATCAGGCTCGAAAACGTTGAAGGATGCGCTCAACGAAGCCATGCGCGACTGGGTGACGAACGTCGAAAACACGTTCTACATCATCGGCACGGTGGCGGGGCCGCATCCCTATCCGATGATGGTGCGTGACTTCCAGCGCGTGATCGGCGACGAATGCCGCGTGCAGATGCCCGAGATGGCCGGTCGTCAGCCCGATGCGGTCATCGCGTGCGTTGGCGGCGGATCGAATGCGATGGGTATCTTTTACCCGTATATCGACGACAAAGACGTCAAACTGATCGGCGTCGAAGCCGCGGGCGACGGCATCGATACGGGCCGCCACGCGGCGTCGCTGATGGGCGGCAGTCCTGGCGTGCTGCACGGCAACCGGACGTATCTGCTGCAGGACGACAACGGCCAGATCATCGAGACGCATTCGATATCGGCGGGACTCGACTATCCGGGCGTCGGCCCCGAGCACGCATGGCTGAAGGACATCGGGCGCGCGGAGTACGTCGGCATCACGGACGACGAAGCGCTCAAGGCGTTCCACGACTGCTGTCGCATCGAGGGCATCATCCCGGCGCTCGAGTCGAGCCACGCGCTTGCCTATGGTGCAAAGCTCGCCAAGACGTTGCCGCGCGACAAGGTGCTGCTCGTGAATCTGTCGGGCCGCGGCGACAAGGACATGCACACGGTCGCCGAGCGATCGGGCATCCAGTTCTGAGCCGCTGACCGATGCGCACCGTTATCGACGAGCCCTTGTCCGTCGGCGCTCTTCAGGGCGCCGGCAGCGACATTCGCAACCGCGATTTTCTGGCCGATGCCGAACACATTCCCGATGCGTCGATCGATCTGATCGTCGCGGACCCGCCCTATGGTCTGGGCAAGGACTACGGGAACGATTCGGACATGCTGTCCGGCGACGCTTTTCTGGAGTGGACGTATCGCTGGCTCGATCTGGCGATCCCGAAACTCAAGCCGAGCGGCTCGCTGTACATCTTCTGCACCTGGCAATACTCGCCCGAGCTGTTCGTGTTCCTGAAGCGCCGCCTTTTGATGATCAACGAGATCGTCTGGGACCGGCGCGTGCCGAGCATGGGCGGAACGACGCGCAAATTTACGTCAGTGCACGATAACATCGGTTATTTCGCGGTATCGAAGGATTATTACTTCGATCTCGATCCGGTGCGCATCCCCTACGACGCAGAGACGAAAAAGGCGCGCTCACGCAAGATTTTCGAGGGCAGCAAGTGGCTCGAACTCGGCTATAACCCGAAGGATGTCTGGTCCGTGTCGCGTCTGCATCGGCAGCACGCGGAGCGGGTGGATCATCCGACGCAAAAGCCGCTGGAAATCGTCGAGCGCATGGTGCTTGCGAGCTGTCCGCCGGGCGGCCGCGTGCTCGATCCGTTCATGGGCAGCGGCACGACGGCGGTTGCTTGCGCGCGCCACGACCGCCAGTTCATTGGCTACGAGATCAATGCGGATTATTGCGCGATCGCGGAAAATCGCATCGCTGAAGCCCGCGCCGCGCGACTGAAGCCGGAGGAACCGGTCCGATCACGCCGCAAAGCGCTCGTGACCGCCGATACCGCTGCGCAAGCCACTGAATAGCGTCTTTTTCGTCGCTAATCGCGTCAGATGACTACCGAAGCATCTGACGCCAACGAATCCGATCAAGAGAATTCCCATGTCCCGTATCAAGAATACTTTTGCGGCATTGGCCGCGCAGGGCAAAAAAGGGCTGATTCCGTTCATCACCGCGGGCGATCCGAACCCCGAGCAAACCGTGGAGTTCATGCACGCGCTAGCGAAAGGCGGCGCGGACGTCATCGAACTCGGCGTGCCGTTTTCCGATCCGATGGCCGACGGCCCCGTGATCCAGCGTTCGTCCGAACGCGCGCTCGCACGCGGCGTGACGCTCAAAAGCGTGCTCGCCGATGTCAAACGCTTCCGCCAGACCGACGACAAGACGCCCGTCGTGCTGATGGGCTACGCGAATCCGATCGAGCGCATGGGCGCCGACGCCTTCGCGAAAGCCGCGCAGGAAGCGGGCGTCGACGGCGTGCTGGTGGTCGATTACCCGCCCGAGGAAGCGGAAAGCTTCGGTGCGACGATGCGCGCGGCTGGCATCGATCCGATCTTTCTGCTCGCGCCGACATCGACGGACGAGCGCATCGCGGCAGTCGGCAAGATCGCGAGCGGCTATGTCTACTACGTTTCGCTGAAAGGCGTGACCGGCGCGGCAAATCTGGACGTTTCCAGCATCGCGAGTAAAATCCCGGCCATCAAGTCGCATGTGCCTCTGCCGGTGGGCGTCGGTTTCGGCATTCGCGACGCCCAAACCGCACGCGCCGTCGCCGATGTCGCGGACGCCGTCGTCATCGGCAGCCGCCTCGTGCAGTTGCTCGAAGAGGCGAAGCCGGATGCCGCGGCCGCATCGCTGACGAGCTTCATCGCCGAAATTCGTCAGGCGCTCGACGCCGCACAGTAAAATACGCGCCGCCGCGGGCCGTCCGATCCGGACGTGCGCCGCGCGGCGACCGATCAGTCAAGGAAAAACGATGAGCTGGCTCGACAAACTGCTGCCGCCGAAGATCAAGCAAACCGATCCCAAAAGCCGCAAGGGCATCCCCGAGGGGCTCTGGGTGAAGTGCCCGTCGTGCGAGGCGGTGCTGTATCGCAACGACGTCGAGGCGAATCTGCATGTTTGCCCGAAGTGCAGCCATCACATGCGCATCGGCGCGCGCGAACGGCTCGACCGCCTGCTCGATCCGGAAGGCCGCTACGAAATCGGCCAGGAAGTCGTGCCGGTCGATGCGCTCAAGTTCAAGGACAGCCGCAAGTATCCGGATCGCATCAAGGAAGCGATGGAGGATACCGACGAAACCGACGCGATGGTCGTCATGGGCGGCGCGATCCACACCATTCCGTGCGTCGTCGCGTGCTTCGAGTTCTCGTTCATGGGCGGCTCGATGGGCTCGGTGGTCGGCGAGCGCTTCGTGCGCGGCGCGCGCAATGCGATCGAGCAGAACGTGCCGTTTATCTGCTTCACGGCGTCCGGCGGCGCGCGCATGCAGGAAAGCCTGCTTTCGCTGATGCAGATGGCCAAGACCACCGCGCTCCTGACCCGGCTGTCCGATGCGAAGCTGCCGTTCATCTCCGTGCTGACCGACCCGACGATGGGCGGCGTGTCGGCGAGCTTCGCCTTTCTCGGCGATGTTGTGATCGGCGAGCCGAAAGCGCTGATCGGCTTCGCCGGCCCGCGCGTGATCGAGCAGACCGTGCGCGAAAAGTTGCCGGAAGGCTTCCAGCGCGCCGAATTCCTGCTACAGAAAGGCGCCATCGACATGATCGTGGATCGCCGCAAGATGCGTGAAGAACTCGCCCAATTGATGGCGCTGATGACGCGGCAACCCGCCGATTCCGTCGCCTGAGTTGCTGATATGCAGCGCTGCGCCGCGCGAGAGCCCTGAGGTTCCGCGCGGCGTTTTGCTTTACCGATCTCGAAAATGAACACTTTCTCCACCCTCGACGCCTGGCTCGCCCATCTGGAAGCGGCACATCCGGTCGGCATCGATATGGGCCTTGCGCGCATCGGCAAGGTGAAGGACGCGCTCGGCCTGCACTTCGATTGCCCGGTCATCACCGTCGGCGGCACGAACGGCAAAGGGTCGACGTGCGCGATCATCGAAACGATCCTGCTGCGCGCGGGTTATCGCGTCGGCTGCCACACGTCGCCTCATCTGCTTTCGTTCAACGAGCGTGCGCGCATCGACGGCGCCGAGGCGAGCGACGCCGATCTGCTCGAACATTTCGCGGCGGTGGAAAAGGCGCGCGCGAGCCTGCCCGAGCCGGTTTCGCTGACCTACTTCGAATTCACGACGCTCGCGATCCTGCATCTCTTCGCATCGCGCGGGCTCGATGCGGTGATTCTCGAAGTGGGGCTGGGCGGGCGTCTGGACGCGGTGAATATCGTCGATACGGACTGCGCGGTGATCACGAGCATCGACATCGACCATACGGATTATCTCGGCGACACGCGCGAGAAGATCGGCTTCGAGAAAGCGGGCATCTTCCGGGCGGACAAGCCCGCCGTGTGTGGCGACCCGTCGCCGCCGCAGAGCCTGATCGATCATGCTCAGGCGATCGGCGCGGATCTGTGGCTCGTCGGACGCGATTTTCGCTATGAAGCGCAGCCCGGCAACGAGCGCCAGCAATGGAGCTATATCGGCCGCGAGCAGCGTCGCCCGGCGCTGGCGTATCCCGCGCTGCGCGGCGCGAATCAGCTGATCAACACGGCGGCGGCGCTGGCCGCGCTCGAATCGTTGCGCGAGCGCCTGCCCGTTTCGTCTCAGGATATCCGCCTCGGGCTCGCCAACGTCGAACTGCCGGGCCGTTTCCAGGTGCTGCCGGGGAAGCCGCAGGTCATCCTCGATGTTGCGCATAATCCTCACGCTGCCGCCGTTTTGTCCCAGAATCTCGGCAATATGGGCTACTTTCCGTACACTTACGCGGTGTTCGGCGCGATGGGCGACAAAGACATCGAAGGCGTCGTGAAGCAGTTGAAGGGCGAGATCGACCACTGGAATCTCGCCGCGCTGCCCACGCCGCGCGCCGCGTCGACGGAGCAACTCGAGCACGCGTTGCGCGACGCCGGTGTCAACGAGGGCCCCGACAGCAGCGTTTGTCGATTTGAGACGCCGGCCCTGGCTTTTCAAGATGCGCTAAGGCGGGCGTCCGAAAATGATAGAATTTTAGTCTTCGGCAGTTTCTACACGGTAGCGGGCGTCATGGCCTACCGTCGCACGCAGCATAACTAGCAGCATCATCCAGACGGTCGGCCGTCGGCACCAAGCGATACATGGGACTCTTTTCGTTCGGCAAGAAAGACGACTCCGGTCGCGACGCATATTCCGATTCCTCGCGCGGTTCGCGTCAGACGGTCCGCACCGAGCGCCGCACGCGCCGTTCGGAGCGCACCGGCGCCGACGCGATGATGCTCGATCCCACGCTGCCCGAGAAACAGCGCGCGCGCCGCAGGCTCGTCGGCGCGATCGCACTGGTGCTGGCCGCCGTCATCGTCTTGCCGATGGTGCTGGATTCGCGCCCGAAGCCCGTCACCAACGACATTTCCATCGATATTCCCAACCGCCCCGCGCCTGCCGCGAAGCAGTCGCGCGACGCGAACGACGCGGATACGCAAGCCGGCGTCGCGCATGACGCGCCTGCGGGCGCATCGGGCAGTGTGGCCGCTGGCGTGACGCAACCGCAGCCCGCCGCCACGGCACAAGCAAAGCCTGAACCGGCGGAACAGCCGAAACCCGAAGCGAAGCCGTCGAAACCTGCCGCTGTCGCAGGCCAAAACGCAAAACAGCCCGCGGAAGCTTCCGAAGAAGCCAACGCGAACACCGCCGCCAACGCGGCGGCGGGCGCGGCGAATACGCCGTCGTCGCCGGCGGGCAGCCGGTTCGTGCTGCAAATCGGCCAGTTCGACGACGAAACCGCCGCGCAGAACTGGGTCAACAAGTTGAAGTCGGCGGGTGTGCCCGCATATCTCGAACATCGCAAGCAGTCGGATGGCGCGACCAAATCGCTGTTGCGCGCGGGTCCGTTCCCGGATCGCGCGTCGGCGCAGGCGGCGCTCGTGAAGGTGCGTCAGGCCGGCCTGGGCGGCGGCACCCGGGCATCGAACTAAGCAGATTCGATGTTCACCGCTTTCGACTACGGCGTGATGGCTGTGATTGGCTTGTCGGCGCTGCGCGGCATGTGGCGCGGCCTGCTGGCCGAGGCGTTCGGTCTGGTCGGCTGGGTGGCCGCCATTTTGATCGCCGGACGCTTCGTCGGACTCGTCGTGCCCTATATTCCGTCGACATGGCCCGGCGGCGCGCTCACGCAATGGCTCGTGGCGTTCGTGCTGGTGGTCGCGGCGGTGCTGCTCATATCGAGCGTGCTGTCGGCGCTTCTGACGCGCATCACCGAAGTGACTGGCCTGCGCGGCGTCGATCGCTCGTTGGGCTTGCTGTTCGGCCTCGTGAGAGGGGCTATATTGGTAGTGGTTCTGGTCGCCCTGGCTGGCTTGACCGAACTGCCGGAAAAGGATTTTTGGCGCAATGCGCTGCTGCGGCCGATGGCCGAGCAAGGCGTGCGCGAATTGAAACCGCTGCTCCCCGATACGCTCGCCGCGTATGTGCACGTCGCTCCCGAACCGAGCGGCCTGGCGCCAAACGCCGCACAATAGACGAACGGCCAGCTACACGAGGGACACGCGACGGCTCGATGACGCTTCGGCCGGCCTCGTTACGGCCGAATTTCGAGAGAAGCGTCGATGAGATCCGGGCCACGCCTTGTCTACCCGTTTCGACTCTTTGAAGGACCATGCCATGTGCGGCATCGTAGGTGTAGTTTCCCAGACTCCCGTCAATCAGCTGATCTATGACAGCCTGCTCCTGCTCCAGCATCGCGGACAGGACGCGGCGGGCATCGCCACGGCGAACGGCAACAACTTCCACATGCATAAGGCCAACGGCATGGTGCGCGACGTGTTCCGCACGCGCAACATGCGCAGCCTGCCGGGCAACGTGGGCATCGGCCAGGTGCGTTATCCGACCGCCGGTTCCGCGTCGAGCGAGGAAGAAGCACAGCCGTTCTACGTGAACGCGCCGTTCGGCATCATCCTCGCGCATAACGGCAACCTCACGAACTGGATGCAGCTGAAGGACGAGATGTTCCGCATCGACCGCCGGCACATCAACACCGCATCCGACACCGAAGTGCTCCTCAACGTGTTCGCGCACGAACTGCAGCTCGCGAGCTCGGGCCTTCAGCTCGACGCCACCGCGCTGTTCAGGGCCGTCGCGGGCGTGCATCGCCGCGTGAAGGGTTCGTATGCGATCGTCTCGCTGATCGCGGGCTACGGGCTCGTGGCGTTCCGCGATCCGTTCGGCATCCGCCCGCTCGTGCTTGGCAAGCAGGAAACGGCGACGGGCGTCGAATGGATGGTCGCGTCGGAGTCGGTGGCGATCGAAGGCATCGGCTTCGAGTTCGTGCGCGATGTCGAGCCGGGCGAAGCGATCTTCATCGACGCCGAGGGCAATCTGCACAGCCATCAATGCGCGGAGAAACCCGCGCTCAACCCCTGCATCTTCGAGCTCGTGTATCTCGCGCGTCCGGATTCGTGCCTCGACGGCGTGCCGGTCTACAACGCGCGTCTGCGCATGGGCGACTACCTCGCCGAGAAGATCAAGCGCGTGCTGCCCGATGTGCCGATCGACGTCGTGATGCCGATTCCCGATTCCTCGCGCCCCGCAGCGATGCAGGTGGCCGCGAAGCTCGGGGTCGAGTATCGCGAGGGCTTTTTCAAGAACCGCTACGTGGGCCGCACCTTCATCATGCCGGGCCAGGCGGTGCGCAAGAAGTCGGTGCGCCAGAAGCTGAACGCGATGGGCATCGAGTTCAAGGGCAAGAACGTGCTGATCGTCGACGATTCCATCGTGCGCGGCACGACCTCGCATGAAATCGTGCAGATGGCCCGCGATGCCGGCGCGAACAAGGTGATCTTCGCGTCCGCCGCGCCGCCGGTGAAGTTCCCGAACGTGTACGGCATCGACATGCCGACGCGCGGCGAACTCGTTGCGCACGGCCGCAGCGACGAGGAAGTCGCGCGCATGATCGGCGCGGACTATCTCGTCTACCAGGACGTGGAAGACCTGAAGAACGCGATCCGCGACATCAACCCGGCGCTGAAGGAATTCGAGGCTTCGTGCTTCGACGGCAACTACATCACCGGCGACGTGACGACCGATTATCTCGATCGCATCGAGACGGCGCGTCTTGCGCCGCAATCGCAGTCGGACCGTGACGCTGCGAGCGAAGCGCAGGAAGGCGGCATGACGCGCTCACAGTTGCATCTGCAGCTATCGGTCGAGTAAGTCTTCGGCGCTTCACAAGAGCCCGCTTCGTCTGCAAGGACCAAGCGGGCTTTTTTGCGTCGCGAGCTTTAAAACAAGGGAGAAAAACATGGACGACAACCTGAACTTCGATACGCTCGCCGTGCGCGCCGGGACCTTGCGCAGCGAATTCAACGAGCATGCCGAGGCGCTCTTTCTCACGTCGAGCTTCTGCTTTTCGAGTGCGGCGGAGGCGGCCGAGCGCTTCAAGAATTCCGAAGAAGCGTACACGTATTCACGCTTTACCAACCCCACCGTCACGATGTTCCAGAACCGCCTTGCCGCGCTCGAAGGCGGCGAAGCCTGCATGGCGACGGCATCGGGCATGTCGGCGATATTGTCCGTCGTGATGGCGTCGATGCAGCAGGGCGATCACATCGTCAGTTCGAAGAGCCTGTTCGGATCGACGATCGGCATGTTCACGCAGATCTTCCCGAAGTTCGGCATCACGACGACGTTCGTCGATCCGACGAAGCCCGATGAGTGGCAGGCGGCCGTGAGGCCCGAGACGAAGATGTTCTTTCTGGAGACGCCGTCGAATCCGCTGACGGGGATCGCGGACATCGAGGCGATCGCGAAGATCGCGAAGCATAACGGCGCGATCTTCGTCGTCGATAACTGCTTTTGCAGTCCGGCATTGCAACAGCCGCTGAAACTCGGCGCGGACGTCGTGATGCATTCGGCCACGAAGTTTCTCGACGGTCAGGGCCGCGTGCTCGGCGGCGCGCTCGTCGGCTCGAAGCGCTTCATCATGGAGACGGTGTTTCCGTTCGTGCGCAGCGCCGGTCCGACGATGTCGGCGTTCAACGCATGGGTGCTGTTGAAGGGGATGGAGACGCTCGCGCTTCGCGTCGAGAAACAGTCGGCGAATGCGCTGGAGATCGCGCGCTGGCTCGAAGCGCATCCGGCGGTGAATCGCGTGTTTTATCCGGGTCTCGAATCGCATCCGCAGCATGCGATCGCGAAGAAGCAGCAGAAGGCGGGTGGTGCGATCGTATCGTTCGAATTGAAGGGCGACACGCAGGAGCAGCAGCGCGCGAACGCATGGCGCGTGATTGACGGCACGAAGCTGTGCTCTATCACCGGGAATCTCGGCGATACGCGTACGACGATCACGCATCCTTCTACGACGACGCACGGGCGTCTTGCAGTGGAGGTGCGGGAAGGCGCGGGCATTTTTGAAGGGCTGATTCGGCTTGCTGTCGGGCTTGAGGATCCTCGGGATGTGCGCGCCGATTTGGCGCGGGGGTTGGGTTTGTAGAGTCGATCGATGGGGGTTTTTTGTGTCGCCGGATCCCGATTTCTTATTGGTCTATTAGCACTGCCCCTCCCCGGGGCGGGGGTCACTTTCTTTGCTGCTGCAAAGAAAGTAACCAAAGAAAGCAGCTTCTCACCGCCCGCGGTCACACGCAGGTTGGCCATGCTTGCCAGCCCGCGGTGGCACTCGCCTAAGTGTCGCCCTCGAAGGACTTACCGGGCTTGGCTCGCGCACGGTCTGACAAACCATAACCTTGAGCGCGCTGGTTCAGCACGAAAGAGCTTCGGCACAGCGCTACGCGCTGCCGTCGGGTATGCGAGGGAAACCATCGAGGAAGAAGCGTACGCACACCCGATTGACCCATCGGCCGCGAAGCGGGCTGGAGCTATTCGGTGCTGAACCAGTTTGTTCTGTGGTGCGATGAGTCAGGCCGTGCGCGGTCCAAGCCCCGCGAGACCTACGAGGGCACTCGCTACAGCCGGGCCATTCAGCCAATCGCCTGTGCCGCGGCCGGTGTGAAGTGCTTAGGCTGGGGATAGCTGTTTCTTTGGTTACTTTCTTTGCAGCAGCAAAGAAAGTGACTGCCGCCCCGCACAGGGGCAACGCTAATAAACCAAAAAGAAAACGGGATCCACCGAAGCCCAAAACATCTGCCAAAAAACCAACCTAACCGCCGCGCAACGACCTGAACCCGCCATGCCGCCATTGCCCTGGCGAAATGCCGAAGCGTTTAGAAAACGCATGCGTGAACGCACTTTGATCGGCGAAGCCAACATCGAGCGCGATATCGATAAGCGTCGCACGAGGATCTGCGAGCAAGGTCAACGCGGTATCGAGCCGCAGACGATGTAAGTACCGATGCGGCGTCTCGCCAAACGCCTCATTGAAGAGCTGATGAAAGCGCCGCATGCCGAAGCCGCAATGCGCGGCGAGATCGGCGATACGCAGCGGCTCCGACAAATGCAGACGCAACCATCGATCGATGCGCGCGAAGTCGAGCCCACGCATCATGTCGACGGAATCGTCGGTATCGTGCATCAGCGCGCCGCACAGATGCGCGGCAACCTGCCATGAGAATCGCTCGGAGAAGTGCGCAGCGCCGTTCGCGCGATGAGCAACCTCGGCGACTGCCTGCGTGACGCGCGGATCGATCGCGACCGCGCGCGCCCGCTCGAAATAACGTTCAGGCACCGCGACAGAGGTGGCGGGCAGATCGAGCACGAGCTGGCGATTGTCGCCGTCGGCCCAGTAATCGTGGCGCGCGCCCGCCGGGATGATCCACGCGCCGCTGCAATCGATGCGCGCGCCGTTGCCATCGACGGCCATCTCCATCGACCCGTCGAGGCCGAGCACGATCTGATGAAAGTCGTGCACGTCCGACGCTTGCGCCGCCTCATAGCGGCGCAGCGACACGGCGGGACGATGAAGCGGCGCGCTCATGCCGAGATCGCTCAGACGTCCAGCAGTTCCACTTCGAACACGAGCGTCGCGTTCGGCGGAATCACGCCGCCCGCGCCACGCGCGCCGTAGCCGAGTTGCGGCGGAATCGTGAGACGGCGCACGCCGCCCACCTTCATGCCCTGCACGCCTTCGTCCCAGCCCTTGATGACCATGCCGCCGCCCAGCACGAAGGCGAACGGGTCGTTGCGGTCCTTGCTCGAATCGAACTTCTGGCCGTCCGTGAGCCAGCCCGTATAGTGCACGCTGACCGTCTTGCCCGCGACGGCTTCAGCGCCCTCGCCAACGGTGACGTCTTCGTATTTGAGACCGGAATCGGTCGTGACAATCGACATGGTTGCTCCCTGGTTGCCCGGCCATCGCCGATGGATGGCCGGTGGTCGAAACCAACATTGTAGAACGTCGCAGGAAGCGGAGCCGGGCTCGGGCGATCAGAGATGCCGGCCGCGCGGGCCGAAGCGCGAGCCGATGCGCGGCCCGATCTCGGGCCTCACGTGCCTGCCGATGGCGGTGCCGATCGATGCGCCGTCCTGCGCATCGTGCATCGCGGCGGCAGCGGCCTTGTCCCCGACCTGCTGCCTCGCGATCTTGAGCGCGCGCACGCGCACGTACGCCATCGCGACCAGCGTCCAGGGCGCAAGATAGGCAAACTCGGGCACGGACACCATCATCATCGTCCAGGTCGCGGCGCAGCACTGGCGCAGCGCCATGCCGCGCGGGTCCCAGTCGAGCTTGAACGCCGGGTAAAGCATCAGCGAGCTGATGAATACCGTGCCGACGATACCCGTATTGACGAGCAGCGTCGAGAACAGATCGGTCGAGCGGATATAACCGAAGCCGATGCCGAAGATCTGATTGAGCGGCGACGCATTGAACCACAGGCGCATCGATTCGAGGAACAGCAGCGAGCGGTCCGAGCCCGACTCGGTTTTCTGTTCGAGCTTGTCCACCACCATCTGCTTGAAGAGATCGGCGATGTAATCCTGCAGGAGATACGCGATCACGCACAGAACGAAGAGGCCGATCAGCGCCTTGACCGGATTGATGCCGAGCTTGCGCACGCGGATGAGCGAATACACCGCATAACCGATCAGCACCGTCGACGACGTGGTCATGAGCAGCGACAGGCCGATCACCCATACCGGCCAGCGCACGCGCGACGTCGCGTTGAAGTAGACCCAGAACGGAAAGATGGACATCGCATACATCGACGGCTCGCCGGTGAGCGCCTTCAGGCGCTGGATCGGAATGCCCTTGATGTCGATCTGCTGGAACGAACTGCCGTTCACCGTGCCGTCCGAGCGCACGATGCCCTTGCCGAACTGATCGCCGAACGCGCGGTTCGAGACGAAGTCGCCCGGCTGGCCCGTGACGATGTAATAGGCCACCTCGAACATGCCGTACAGCGCGAACAGCGTGACGGCGGCGAGAATCCACTGGTCCCACGTCGGCTTGTAGTAGTGATACACATAAGCCGCATAGAGCACGACAGCCGACACGTAGATGGACTGCGTGAACATGCTCTTGCGCATGATGAAGGTGAAGGGATCCTTGTCGTCGACGAGCACGATCTTGCTGAAGTCGGGATCGAAGGGCGCCATCATGTCGGCGAGTTGCGACGTGCAGACCATCAGCAGCCACACGAGGATCGCCGCGCCGACGAAGTGCATCCAACTCTTGCGCGCGCGTCCGCCGAACAGCAGCACGAGCGGCACGGAGAGGAAGCACATCAGATAGCCGATCGTCGTGCCTTGAATCGACGGCATGACGAGGAACGACGTCACCGGCATCGCGAAGGCCCAGATTCGGTAGTACAGGTCGGTCAGCGCCGCTTTTTCTTTCATCATCGAAGGTTGGATGGGCCCGTTTCAAACGGGCTGTCGATCGTTATGAATGTCGGTGCGAACCATGCTCCATCGGTCATGCACGGCGCCGGAATGTCGCCAGCATAGCCAGCAGAATCACGAGCATCGAACGCGAGGGCAGGTCTGTCGTTTCTGCGAGCCGAACCTCTTCGACAACCGGGATGGGCGTCTGAACGGGCACGGGCTCCGGCGCCGGCAAGGGCTCAGCCTTGCGCACGCGATGAAAATCGCAATGCGGACACACGTTCATGCCCACGGCCACCTGCCTGCGGCAGCGCGGGCATTGCACGAGCCGATTCCTGAAGGAAAAAGGTCCGCTCATATGCGTGTCTCTCATCGACCCGGTTGACGGCGCGAGCGCGTCGAAGCCTTCGAATCTACCCTCGCGGACAAGACGTATGAACAATCGAACACGTCCCACGGCCAGCGTTACAACGCAATGCGCCGCGTGACGGGCACGCGGCGCGATGCCTTCAACCTCTACGCTTCATTATGCGCGCGCCGTTAATGCGCCGACTTGAACGAACTCGTATATGCCGCCGCATAACCATAACTGCGACGATTGCTCGGGCGTCGCGGAATCGCATTGAACACCGAGCCGACGAGCCTGCCGCCCGAACGCTGCACCTTCTTCACGGTCTCCTCGATCTCTTCCTCGCTCTGGATGC
The DNA here is from genome assembly GCF_046030135.1 of Caballeronia jiangsuensis. NCBI lineage: Bacteria > Pseudomonadati > Pseudomonadota > Betaproteobacteria > Burkholderiales > Burkholderiaceae > Caballeronia > Caballeronia jiangsuensis. The sequence goes on along the minus strand of NZ_JAQQDB010000059.1, from coordinate 13,097 downwards.
CCGAGCGCAGCACGAGCACTGTCGAACCCGCGTCGCTCGCGACGATCGCCGCGTCGGTCACGACGAGGAACGGCGGCGTATCGAGGATCACGAGATCGAACTGATCACTCATGCGCGCAAGCATGTTGCGAAAGCCCGGCATCATCAGCAGCTCGGAAGGATTCTCCGGATAGCCGCCGCACGACATGAACGACAGCCCCGGCACGCCGACATAGCGGATCGCGTCGCCGAGCGCCAGTTCGCCCTTGAGCACTTCCGATAGACCGCCCGGATTCGACTGCTTGAAGAACGAGGCGATATGACCGCGCCGCATGTCGCCGTCGATCAGCAGCACGCGCAGCCCGATTTCCGCGAGCAGCACCGACAGATTCGCCGCGACGAAGCTCTTGCCCGCCGACGGAATCGGGCCTGTCAGCATCACGATGTTGTTCGGCGCATTGGCGAGATCGCGATACAGCTCCGTGCGCACGGCGCGCAGCGCCTCGATCGCCGGATCGTGCGGGAAGCGCGTGGCGAGCACGCGGGCATCGCGATCCGTGTCGGCGACGTGCGGCATCGCGAACGCGTCGTGCTCCGGCAGATGAACATAGGGCAGCGCCTTCGGTGGACCACTGTTTTGCGCCCCTGAGTAAGTGAGCGGCGCATGTTCGACCGGCGATACGGCGATCTCGTGATCGAGCATGGCTTGCTGCCGGCTGTACAGCACTTCTCCCAGCACGGGCACCGAAAGACGGCGCTCGACGAACATCGGATCGGTCACGCCGATCATCGCGTGGCGGCGCAGGAAGATGAAGAACGTGCCGATGAAGAAGCCGAGGCCCGTGCCCGCGGCGATCACCAGCGACTTGTGCGGTTTAACCGGACGATACGGGCGCAGCGCGTTATCGACGATATGCGCGCCGCCGCTCGTGCTCGCACGCCGCACGGAAAGCTCCTGCGCCTTGTTCACCATGCCCATGTAAATGGTTTCGGCCACGCGCGCGTCACGCGTGAGGGTCGCGTTCTGACGTTCCGAAGCAGGCATGCTGTCGAAGCGCTGCTGAATCTGCTTGTTCGATGCCTCCAGCTCAGAGATCTGCTGATTCAGATTGACCACTTGCGGGCTGCTCGGCTGGAAGCGCTGCAAGGCTTGCGTGCGCTGCAGCTTGAGCGTGGCCAGTTGCTGCATCGATACGATGCTGCCTTGCAGATACGCCTGCGCTTCGTTGAGCGGTTGCACCGACTGCGATTTGGAACGGAACGAGCTCAGGTTGCCCTCCGCGCGCCGCAGATCGCTTTCGAGGCGCGGCAGTTCTCCGCGGATGAATTCGAGCGTCTTCGTGTCGTTCGCCTGGCGCGCCTGAACGGCCGCGGTCAGATACGCCTGGCCGAGCGCGTTCGCGACATCGGCGGTCAGCGCGGGATCGTCGGCGTTGAAGGTGATCTGCACGACGCCCGTGTCTTTCGCGGACTCGGCCACCTTCATCGACTTCTTCATGAGCGCGATTGCATCGAGCGTATTGAGGCGCGTCACGTCGAAGTGCACGCCCGGATGGCCGAGCGCGCCGTTGACGAGAATCGACACGCCGTTCGCCGATGCCGGACGGCCGATCGTGCCGCGCAGAAGCATCGCGCCATCGGGATCGCGCAACTCGTACTGGTTGTTGTCGAGCAGAACGAGATCGAGCTTCTGGTCTTCGAGCGCGGGCGGCACGTCGAGGCGGCCGATCTGCAGCGATTCGCCGCCCCAGCCGTATGAATCGAGGCCGAACCATGCGGGAGACAGATGTCCCTTCTTCGCGAAGATATCCGCGATCTGGCCGAGCACGGGGAACGTGGTCGGCTTGACCTTGATGTCGAAGTGGAACTGCTTCACGACGGGTTCGAGCACCGAGCGGCTTTGCATCACGGAGATTTCCGCGGGCGCGAGCTGGTTGACCGTCGGCTGAGACTGCTGCATCTGCATCTGGTTTTGCGGCGCGATGCCGAGCGCGTTCGGATCGGGTGGATCAACGCGCACGACGACGTCCGAAGAATAGATGGGCGTGGCAAGAAATGCATACGCGGTCGCGAGCGCGGCCGTGATCCCGATGAACAGGAACAGGATGCCAAGGTGATCGCGCAGGAGCCTGAGCATGTCGCTCGCGGTGAATTCACCGTCGTCCTTGCCGGGGCGCGAAGATCCGGAGTTCACATAGAGGGTGTTCAAAGGCGCCGTCCTCAGTTCGATAAGTTGACCGTTGTTTCCCGGGCCGAGAAAAACAGAGAGCCCGCGCGGCATGTCCGCGGTACGTCTTGCGTGTTGTTGATCCGGCCTATGGCCGTCGGAACTTCCAGACTAAAGACGCGAGAGGCTCTGAAAAGCGGGCGAAGCACATGTTGCTTCGAGGTCGCATGACGAAGCACGTCGGCTCGTCGGAGTGCGATATCTGCCAGGAGCACACTCCGTGCCTCGGCATCGCGCCTCAAGATTCGGCGGATGAAACTCGCGAATCCCGTTACGAATCGCTTGCTGTCAAACGATACGGTAAGTCTGGAAAATAAAGCGTCAAGGCTATCTTCCGGGTCCAAACTGCACGCGTCTGTTGAGTAGCGAACATAACGGGCATGGTAAGGGCGGGTACGCCACTTGCGCCCCCGCTCTTTCGCGCGATAATTTGCAGTTTTGCCCATGCTTTATTTGTCGTACCAAAGTGTCGATTTCCTACGGCATCGGGTTGGCCTTGATGAAATCCCGCACGGTATCGAAGCGAGATTTGCGCGTTTTACCGTCGTCCTGGATCACACCGTAGTTGCCATCGCCGCCGTAGCGCTGGTCGTCATATAGCTCGTACAATGTCACGTTCTGTATGTTGTAAGTCTTCGCGAGCGACACGAATCCCTTCAATGCATCCTTGCCGACGAGATAGCCGGCCGGGTCCGCGTGCGTCGGCCGCACGCCGTACTCGGTGATCCAGATGGGCTTGCCGTAGCTGTCGCGCAGGCGCTCGAGCACGTTGACCTTCTTGTCGCCGGCCGCAGTGATCGATCCCATGTTCGAATACCAGTGCCACGCGGTGATGTCCCAGTGGGGAATGGGATGACCGCGCGTGCCGTCGGGCTGCGTGCCCGCATATAGCATGTCGGTGAAGCCGTAATGCAGCCAGCTGAACGATGTCAGCAGGATCTTCGCGTCCGGATTCGTTTCGCGTATGCCTTTGATCAGACCGAGGATCGAGCCGCGCGCTTTCATGAACTTCGCGTTGTCGTAGTCCTGCGGATGCTCGCCGCTGCGGTCCGAGCCGAGTATCGTCCAGTTGTCGTACTCGTTGCCGACCTGATAGTACGTAACGAGGCCCTTCAGTACGCGCCCCGCCGTCTTCCCTAAAGCATAGCCGCGCTCGAAGGTTTCCTGCTCGTTTGCGCGCTTTTCCGGCTCGAAGGGCGTAACGAGCGCGAGCACGCCGACGCATTGTTTCGCCGCCGCGCGCGCGAAATCCGCGACCATGTGAGCGCTTTGCTCGCTCGATACATCTTGCGCGTACATCGTGACGCCGAGATCGCGAAGCTGTGAAATCTGCAAGGCGTAGTCGCTCATGCCGTACGCGCCGTGATGTTCCAGATGCCCCGCGATACCGTAGAACACACCTTTCGATCCATTGCCGCAAGCGATTTTCGGCGACGCGACGTTCGCGGCGTGCTCCGCGGAGTTCGCCGAATGACTGCTGTGATACGCGTCGGATGTGCCGCCGCGCGCGTAGATCAGCACCGATGCGCAGCAAAGCGCACCAAACAGGGATATGGCAGCCACCAAAGTTCGCATCGATGTTCGGCCCTCGAAAAAGTGCGCGCTGTCATTCGATCAGCACATTGGAATGTCGCGGCGTGGACTGAGCGCCCATGTCGCGCGCGGCGCTCTCTTGCAGCAAGACGTTTTGCGCCTGCTCGTCGAATGCTTCGCGCGAGAAGCGATGTCTGAATGCACGCGCGAGCGCGGCGAGCGGAAGATCACGCGCTGCGAAGATGCGTTCGACGAATGCATCGTGATCGTGCGCGGGGAACAGCAGCGCGTCGGGCAGATATGAATCGAGGCCCGACACACGCGATACGACGATCGGCCGTTGCGCGAGCACCGCTTCGATCATCACGAGCGGCACGCCTTCATATGCGGAAGGCAGCACGAGCGCATCGCTCGCGACGATCCAGGGAAGCACGTCCTTCTGCGGCCCGACCATGCGCACGCACGCGGACAGCGCCGGGCTCGCGTCGATCATGGCTTGCAGGCGCGCCGCATCCGGTCCTTCGCCGACGATCAGCACGAGCGTACGCCCGAATGCATCGGCGTGACGCTCGATGGCCTGCATCAGAAAGTCCTGACGCTTCTGTTTGAAGTTGATTCGGCCGATATGCGCGATGATCGTCGTGCCTTCGTCGGGCAAGCCGAGCGAGGCGCGCGCGGCTTCTTTCGTGAGCGTCGTGCGGCTGAAGCGGTCGTCGACATAGTTCTCGAGGACCATCGCGCGCGCATTGGGCGCGAGCGCCTTCAGCTTGCCGCGCAAATGATCGTTCAGCGTGACGTACTCGTGCGGCGCGCGATACAGCGCGCGCTTGACGAGCCATTTGATCTTGCCGGGACCGCCCGCGTTCGCGGGAGCATCGTCGACGAGCGGCAGATAGCTTACCGCCGTGGTACGCGCCTGACGCGCGGCGAAGAGTCCCGCGAGACCGGAAGCGATCGTGCCTTGCGCAATGAGCAGCTTGTTCAGCCGCAGCGCGCGCAGTTTCACCGCGGTCGCGCGGACCGTGCGCCACAGCGCGAAGACATCGCCGCGTATCGATTCCGCCGTATGCGGAAGCCCGATCGTCTTCACTTTCGGATGCGCGTTCGCCAGGTCGCTGACGTAGCGATACAGCGGCTCGTTCGCGGTCGGCACGAGGATATGCAAAGTCTTCACATGAGTGCTCGCGATGAGCGCAAGCATGAACCGTTTAAGCATCTTTTCGTGGCCGCCGTTGATACCCGAGTCACAATAAATTCCCAACTTCACCAGCTCTTTCCCCCTCGAAATGCGTCTGTGTTCGTAGCACCGCTTGGTCTCACGGCTTGTCGATGAACTGCATCAGCAGGCGGGCGCTCTCCGTCCAGCGGAAGCGCTCGGCGTGCGCGAGGCCGCGACGCTTGAGGTCTTCGCTCAACTCGGGCGAAGCCAGCAGCTCGCCCAACTTGTTTGAAATATCTTCGACCGAATAGGGATCGCAATAGATCGATGCGTCGCCGCATGTCTCCGGCAATGCGGCCGCACGCCCGACGAGCGTCGGGCAGCCGTTGCGCATCGCTTCCAGAGGTGGAATGCCGAAGCCTTCGTAAATTGAAGGATAGAGGAAGCATGCGGCGCGCTGGTAGAGCGCTCTCAGCTTTTCATCGCTGACATAGCCCGCCTGCTTGATGTTTGGCGCACTCGACAGATCATGTGCCTTGCCGAAGATCGCGGCATTCTTCATACCCACGATCACGAGATCGATCGAAGGATCGTTCAGACGCATGAATGCTTCGACGAGGCGCTTGAAGTTCTTCGTCGGATTCATGCTGCTCACGGCAAGCACGTAACGGCGGTCCGTGAGATTCAGTTCTTCGATCACGGATGCATCGGGCATGATGTGATCGAGATGATCGGCTGCGAGCGGCACCACGCCGATGCGCTCCGCAGGCACGCCGACATGATGCGCGAGCCGGTCGCGCGAGAACTTCGAATTGGTCAGCACGCAACTCGACGTGCGCGCGAGGATCCAGAACATCACGTGATACCAGGTGCGAAACTTCCACGAGAAGTGCGCGGGCGTGTCGAACACCGCGGCATCGTGCATATAGATGATCTGGTTCGCGCGAAAGATCGAGCCCGAGTTCGAGAGATTCACGATACGCGAGCGCCCGGCGAAGAGCGGCAACACGATCTGCTCCCAGAAGACGCCCTTGCCGAAGCCTAGCTTCACGGTCTCGACACCTTGCACGGGATCGAGTCCGCTTTGCGGCGGCACCGCGAGCGTCACATGGGAGCCTTGGGGCAATTGCACGAGCGCAGCGACGAGTTCGCGCGCGACGCGTTGTACGCCCGTGGTCTTCTGGCTCGTGAAGCGTCCGTTATAGACGAGCTTGTTGCTGGCGATGGATGTGTCCATATCAGGGCGTCAGAACTGTGAATCGGAGCTGGTTTCATAGGCGATCTCATCGGCATCGAGCGGCGCGCGCGCGTGCTTGACGGAGTCGAACTCGTACATCGAAAGCCATTGACGGAAGATCGCGTCCATCGAAAAGCGCTTGCTCGCAGATGCCCTGGCCTCGGCGCCCATGCGTGCGCGAAGCGACGAGTCGTCGCGCAACAACGCGATGTACTTCGCCATATCTTCCACGCTCGATGCGACGAAGCCCGTCACGCCATGCTGAACGACATCGCGATTGCCCACGACATCGGTCACGACGGCGGGAATGCCCGCGACCTGCGCCTCGATGAGTGCGATAGGCATGCCCTCCCATCGCGATGTCTGCACATAGATATCGAGCCCTGACGTGAGTTCGAGCGCACGATCGCGCGTGACCCAGCCGCTGCACGCTACGGCGTCTTTAGGCGTTCCCGCAGGCAACTCGTCTTCATTGCCGCCGATCCACAAGAAGCGGACGGACGCGTCGCGCAGTTCGGTGGCGAGCTTCACGAAGGCCTCATGATTCTTTTGAAACATGGCGCGGCCGCTCATGCCGATAAGAATCCCGCCGGCGCTCTTGTCGATGCGCGGCGGAATCTCCGGCACGTTCACGCCGTTTTCGATCATGCGTGCGCGACGCGCGCGCATCTTCGTCTCGATCTCCGCAAGCTCACTCTTCGAACATGCGACGATGGTTCCGCCCAGTCGCGCGGCGATGCGCTCGAAGCTCAGATAAGCGAACTGCTTCGCGGGCGATACGTCACGCCGCAGGAACGCGAGGCCATGCGGCGAATAGAACACGCGTGCGCGTGGCGCGGCGATGCGCGCGGCGGCACGTCCCAGAACGCCCGCCTTCGACGAATGCAGATGAATCACGGACGGATCGCACTCCTTCAGCTTGCGGGCCAGGTTCCACAGGCTGCTCAGATCGTTCTTCATGCTCACTTCGCGGAACATGCTGACGTAGGTTAGCTTTACCGCAGGATGAAAGAGCTTCGCGAAGTTATTCGGTGTTTCCTGCCGGATCGAATGAAGGATCGTTACGCCGACACCGGCCGCCGCCGCGCGGTTCGATAGCTGGGTCAGCATGGACAGCACACCGCCGCCGAAGGCCTCGGTGATATGGACGATCTCTTTCATATTCAACTCTTCGATTGGCGTCTCGCCGAGCACCCGCGGCAATACGCAATGTGAAGGAATGGCCTAATCGTTATGGAAGATGACGCGACACACTCGCTTGGGGCGAACGCATCCCGGGTGGTCGTTCATGACCACCTCGAGGAACATGAAAGGCCGGGATGTGCGTGTCGGAGTACTAATCGCGCGCAGATGTAATACGCGCGCGATAAATACACACGAGATCCGGCATAGCATTACGCGTTCCTTGCGCACGGGATGCGAGGAACTCCATCAAGCCTGATAACAGGCCTGGATTTACCTGCCGCAGAATCCCGGACCAGTCAATTTGGCCGGATGGGCGCCCCGATGTCGGTCTTTGCGAAGATTGTTCTGCGTCGCGCCGAAAGCACAGTTCAGCCATTGAAGCAGCCTTTCTGCAGCGGGACGTAAAGCCGATAGGTCAGTAAAAGATCTGAGTTCTTCAGAGCCGGAGCCGTCGTTCGCCGGCTTGAGCACATTCCTCGGTCCGTGCCCGGGACGTTATCGACGCCAGCGTTCCTGTGCTGACGTATACGAATTCGTGAAGCTTATTTCGTGGCGGCCGCATTCTGCTGAGCAATCGCCGTTTCGCATATCTGTAGAAGGATTTGCAGATCCTTGAGTGGCACCGCGACTGATTGCATGCGCAGGCTCTCGGCTTGATCGGCTAACTTTTGCACATGCTCGACTGACGTTTCATCCGTTTCCATTCGGCAGGCTCGCTTAATTAAACACTGTTTGGACCATTAAGATATCGGCTCGAACTGCATAGGTCGGTTCGTTGACTCACATACTTAAATGCAACTTTTGGAGTAGAGCGCAATCAAATGCGTCTAATGCGCGCTTGGCGTGCAATACAATGCTTTGTGAAAGCCAATCATTTGAAAAACGCGTTAACAAATAGAATCACTTGTTACCGTTTATAACACGTCAATTTGTTCATTGCCGAAAGCGCAAATAAACATTACGCCGATCCTGATATCCACATCGCATTTCTACATACGGTTCACGTGGTACCCGAACCCGCTCTTTCGGTAATCGGACGCTTGAGCAGCGACACGCCTTGCAGATGCAGCGTGAAGGCCATCGCCGCCGCCGCCAGCGTCTCGACAATCAGCACCGTGGCCGCCGCACCCTGTTCGCCGAAGAGCTTCGCCAGCACGGCGAGCAAGCCGAAATTCAGCACGGCGGACGCCATCAGCACGCGGCTGAACTGCGCCTTCATGCCGAGCGGAAGCATGGTCTGAACACCGAAGAGATCCGTGAGGCCGACCATCAACGGTACGAACGCCATCCAACGCAACACTTCTACGGTAGGCAAGAACTTCGGTCCATACAAGAGTTTTACCGCAAGTGGTGCGCCGAAGAAAATGCAGACCGAGATCAGCGACACGATCAAGCCCTGCACGACGAACATCTTGCGCAGGAAAGCGAAGGCATCGTCCTTTGCATGATGCATGAGAAAGCTCACGCGCGGGTACGCCGCGGTCTTGAGCGGCGAGAGCATGTTCAATGCCGCGCGGATCAGCTTGTCGCCCGCGGCGAAGTAGCCGGCCGCGACGTTGCCCGAAATGAACGTGAGCAGCACGATGTTACTCGATGCATAAATATCGACGATGGAGGTCGCCATGTACACGCTCCAGCCGTCCTTCAGACGACCGAAGATGGTCTTGAACGACACGGGCACGAAGTCGAGTTCGCGACGGAAATACAGATACGTGCAGATCGCAATGCCCGATAGCAGCGGAACCAGCGCATTGACGGCCATCGCGATATCGACATCGTCGTGCTCGCGCACGAAGATATACATAGCAGGAATGCTGAGCGCACGTCCGATGAATACGAATCCGCTCAACATGCCGAGATCTTCGATACCTTGAAAATACCACGTAGGAATCAGCATCGCACCGATCGGCATGCCATAGCCGATGATCAGCAACTCGCGATACTCTCTCAGCGAAGGTATGAACGACGTCAGCGCGAGCAGGACGAAGAAGCCGGCACCCGCGAGCGCGGCCTGCGTGATGATGGTTTCCCAGAAGATCTTCGAGCGCTGTTCGCGGCTCGCCCGATTGATGGACACTTTCGGCGTCGCGGTCAGGGAGAAGCTGAAATTCGCGAGCGAGATGAAGTAGGCGACAAAGGCCAGGCAAAATGAAAGGCGTCCATATCCGTCCGGACCGAGGACGCGCGCAAGCCACGGCAGCGTCAGCAGCGGTGCAAGGTAGGTGGACACCTGCAACGTCATCAGGATCGTGAAGTTCTTTCGGAATGAAGCCATTGAACGGTTTTTTCCCCGGCTGGAGCGCAGCATGTTTTATGACTATGACGCAGGGTTATGAACCCTGCAGGCTCGCCTGTGTTTGGCAGCCTTTGCGTGACAGCGCCTGCAGCGAATAGTTTCGCCCGAGCGACGTGTCGTCAATGCGACGCGGGGCCAAAGAGGTCTGTGCGCCCACGCCTTGGCCTGGCTTCGGGGCACTTCGTATCGAAGGAAATGCGCCGGTTCCGGATGGTCGATAACTTCCGGAGAGGACGCAAGCGTATGAAAGAAGCTATTAAACAAGAGAAAAATGTATCTATCAGTGGGGTTGCGCACGCAAGACCGGTTCCAGCGTGCGATCGTTCGGTTGAAATTTGCGCCAAGTGCTGGTAGGAAAACATGGATGCGCGGCGATGGATCGTCTTCAAAGCGACATCCGTCGCAATGCAATCTCGACCGTTCTCAATGATCGGGATATCACGACTATATTCTTGCAAGCGTGCTAGTCGGGAAAAAAATAAATCGCCCACGCGAAACTCATATATCAAAGCTTCAAAAATCGAATTAATAGCAATCCGATATTTTCCATAGCCCGTTGCGTGCGCGCGCCCTGAAACGGCACGCAATTCTCGGTCCGGCCACGCCGGGCGTGCACAAGAATTGCTACCGTCTGGCGGCGGGGCGCGCGGCGCGCCCGCCGCGTGCGTCGTAGGCGCTCACATATAATGACCTGCAAGGGGCTTCATCCGCCGGCCCATTCTTCAGGCCAGACGAGCAGTGCGGCGGCGCATCTCGCGACATCAACCGCAACACCGAAACACGCAAGGAACCATAACCGTGACAACGTCTTTTTCCAGTACGGTCGAGCCCGAAGGCGACAAGGCTTTCGATGCGGCCGTCGCAGGAAACGACGGCGTGCTGGTGCTCGACGCCGCCCAGCGATGCCTCTCCGCCGACGCCGTCTTCACCCATCTCTTCGATCTCGATCCCGCTGCGCTGAGCGGCCGCCTGCTTGCCGATACCCCGTTGCCCCGTCCGCTCACCGCCGCGCTTGCTGCGGCTGCGGATGCCGCGCTCGCGGGCAACGGCACGCGTCGCGCGCATGTGACGTTCGGCGAGGGCGACGAGAGTCGCGCCTTCTCGATCATCGCGCTGCCGGGTCCGGATTGCGTGACGCTGATCGTGTCGGCGGCGGCGTGCACATCGGATGACGAACATGGCGGCGCGGATCGCGTCGCGCATCTGCGTGCCGAGGCCGCGCTCTTCATGCGCGATCATGTGCTCTCGGTCGTATCGCATGATCTGCGCGGACCGCTCAACGCGATCCATAGCTGGGGTTACGTGCTCGAACGAAAGGTCGACGCCAACGATCCCGCCGCGCAGCGCGCGCTCGCGGGTATTCGATCGGGCGTCGAACAGCAGGTGAAGCTGATCGAGCAGTCGGTCGATACGACGCGCGCCGAAACCAAGGCGTTGCAAGTCGCGCTCGCGCCCGTCGCGTTACGTCCGCTGCTCGAAAAGAGCGCGGCGCTCGCGCGTGCCAGCGTGGCGCGTGCGCGTGGCGTGACGATCGAGATCGACTCGCCGCTTGCGGAAGAGCAACTCGAAGGCGATGCAGAGCGGCTGCTGCAGACGCTCTGGCTCATGCTTGCATTCGCCGCCGAGGCGAGCCCGTCGGGCGCGGCCGTGCGTGCGTCGAGCAATATCGAGGGCAGCATGTGGCGCACGGACGTGCGCTTCAGCGCGTCGGCGCGGGCGCTTGGCGATCCGGCATCGCCTCATGTGCTCGAAGCCTTCGCGCGCCGGCAGGCATTGGAGCCGCGCGAAGGCGGGCGCATTGCGTGGGGCCTCGCGCTGTGCAAGCGCGTGGCCGAGGCGCATGGCGGCGCGTTCGAGCACAGCGACATCGCGGATAACGCGGAGGTCACGCTGTCGGTGCGCGTGCCGGTCGCGGGGATGTAAATTGACTTTCGATCAGCTGTCGCCCATATACTGACGCTTTCCACTTTCGAAGAGAGTTGCTTTGGCTCAGGTTGTCGCGCTGATCGGCGCATTGTTGCTCGTCGCGCTGAATGGTTTCTTCGTCGCGGCGGAGTTCGGGCTCGTCAAGCTGCGGCCCACGCGCGTCAAGGCGCTCGCGCGCACCAACGGCCTTCCCGGCCGACTGCTCGCGAAGGTGCATGGGCAGCTCGATGCCTATCTGTCCGCATGTCAGCTCGGCATTACGCTGGCATCGCTCGGGCTCGGCTGGATCGGCGAGCCCGCGTTCGCGACGCTGCTTCATCCGCTCTTCTCGCTGCTCGGCGTCGAATCGGAGAAGCTCATCGAAACGGTGTCGCTCTTCTTCGCGTTCACGGTCATTTCGTTTCTGCATATCGTCGTCGGCGAACTGGCGCCCAAGTCCTGGGCCATTCGTCGCGCGGAGCAGGTGGGCCTGTGGCTCGCCACGCCGCTTTACGGCTTTTACTGGGTGATGTACCCGTTCATCTGGGTGCTGAACACGAGCGCGAACTTCGTGCTGCGGCTCTTCGGCATATCGGCGGAACACGGACACGATGCACATTACTCCACCGACGAGCTCAAGCTGATCCTGCGCGGACGGCGTCATGGCGGCGCGTCTTCGTATAACGAGGACGAGTGGAACACGATCGCGCATTCGCTCGACTTCAGCCGCATGACGGTGTCTGACCTGATGCGTCCGGCGCACGAACTCGTCGGACTGCGCAATGATTTGCCGATGCGCGACAACCTCGCCGTGATCTCGCGGCATCGCTTTTCGCGCTATCCGCTTTTCGCCGATGCATCGGGCGAGCGCGTGATCGGCATGATCCATCTGAAGGACTTGTTGCTTGCGGGCGATGGCGCTCCGCGCGGCTTCCACTTCACCTTTTCGAAGGATGCCGCCGAGAAGATCGACAAGCTGTCGCGGCATGTGCGGCCGGTGCAATATGTCGCGCCGAACCTGTCGGCGCTCGAACTGTTTCGACGCTTTCGCAAGGGCGCGCCGCATCTGGCGATCGTCGGGCGCAAGGGGGCGAAGCCCATCGGCTTCATCACGCTCGATAACCTGCTTGGCGCGCTTGTCGGACAGATTCACGACGAGTTTCGTCAGGGCGATGCCGACTGGTCGCGTATGGACGACGGCACGTTGATGGGCAAGGGGAGCTTGCCGGTGGTTTCTCTTGAGCGGGCGCTCGGCATCGATATCGATGAAGGGCGCGCGGAGTCGGTTGGCGGGCTCGTCATCAATGCGCTGGGGGATTTGCCCTCCGAAGGGCAACGGGTCGAGTTCGATCGGTTCGATATCGTGGTCAAGAAGATGAAGGGGCCGAGGATTGTTCTCGTGAGGGTTTATCCGCGGGAGGAGGCGCTTGAGGAAGCGGACTGACTTGGGGGTTTTTTGTGTCGCCGGATCCCGTATTCGTGTCGGTTTATTAGCACTGCCCCTGTGCGGGGCGGCAGTTACTTTCTTTGCTGCTGCAAAGAAAGTAACCAAAGAAACAGCTATCCCCAGCCTAAG
>NZ_JAQQDB010000058.1:0-40651 GCF_046030135.1 Caballeronia jiangsuensis | reverse complement strand
ACAAATAGACCGACGCGAATCCGGGATCCGGCAAAAAAACAAAAACCAATGCGCTAAGATCACACCTCGGGAACCGAATCGCGACCCACCCAGAACGCCTTAAAAAAACCGAGCGTTCATAAACCGAGGATGAATAACCCGATGCGCCGTGTGGTCTTCAATCAAAAGGGTGGCGTAGGCAAGTCCACCATCGTCTGCAATCTCGCCGCGATCAGCGCCTCGCGCGGCCTGCGCACCCTGGTGATCGACCTCGATCCGCAAGGCAACGCGAGCCAGTACCTGCTCGGCGCCGAATCCCGCGATGCCCAGCCGAATCTCGCGAGTTTCTTCGAATCCGCATTGAGTTATAGCTTTCGCGAACCGGCGTTCGAATCTTTCATTCATTCGACGCCCTTCGAGAATCTCGACATCGTGCCGTCGCATCCGACTCTCGAAGCGCTGCAAAGCAAGCTCGAATCGCGATACAAGATCTACAAGCTGCGCGACGCGCTGAAGGGTATGCAGCAATACGACGCCGTCTATATCGACACGCCGCCCGCGCTGAACTTCTTCACGCGCTCGGCGCTCATCGCGGTCGAACGCTGCCTGATTCCGTTCGATTGCGACGACTTCTCGCGTCGCGCGCTCTATTCAGTGCTCGATAACGTGCAGGAAATCCGCCACGATCACAATCCAGACCTGAGCGTCGAAGGCATCGTCATCAATCAGTTTCAGCCGCGCGCGAGCCTGCCGCAGCAACTCGTCGACGAACTGCGCAAGGAAGATCTGCCCGTGCTCAATTCGCATCTGTCGCTCTCCGTGAAAATTCGCGAGAGCCATCAGCACGCGCGCCCCATGATCTATCTCGAACCTCGTCACAAGCTCGCGCAGGAATATGTCGCGCTGCACGAGGAACTGAACGGCTGAAGCGCACGGAAACGCCAACGCGCCATCACGCCATGCCGCTCGCATCGAAAGTTGCGATTGCAGTCATCGTCGAAGCAGCGGTGTTCGTCGCGCTGCTGTTCGGCGCGGCGGGCACGCTCGAATGGGGCGCGGGCTGGGCGTGGATGTTCCTGATGTTCGTCGGTGGCGGCGTCGTCACCGTGCTCATCGCGCAGCGCGATCCGGCATTGCTCGCCGAACGCATGCGCTCGCCGATGCAGCCCGATCAGCCGCTATGGGACAAGATCTTTCTCGTCGCGATGGGCGCGCTGTGGTGCGCATGGCTCGTGCTGATGGGCCTCGACGCCGTGCGCTTTCGCTGGTCCGTCATGCCGCTCTGGCTCGCATCGGTCGGCGCGGCGCTCGTCGCCATGTCGTTCTGGCTCGTCGCGCGCGTGTTTCTCGCGAACACGTTTCTCGCGCCCGTCGTGAAGATTCAAAAGGAGCGCGGGCATCGCGTCATATCGAGCGGGCCGTATGCAATCGTGCGTCATCCGCTCTATGCAGCGGCCTGCATCATGATTCCGGCGAGCGCGCTCGTGCTCGGCTCGTGGTGGGGCCTCGCGTTCTCCGCGCTGCTGCTCGCGGGGATCGTCTGGCGCACGGTGATGGAAGAGCGCGAACTCGTCGCGCATCTCGAAGGCTATGCCCAATATGCGCAACGCGTGCGCTATCGGCTCGTGCCCTTCGTCTGGTAAGCGCGCGCGATACGAAATTGCGGGAATAAATCGGCGTCGGGAACGTTCATGCAGGAGACAGGCGCATTCCGTCGCGCCTCATTTCCCGCCAGATCATGAACAATATGACGACCGTTCCATCGCAGGCTCCGCATGGGTCTCTTGCCGGGAATTCCCCCGGGGCGTCTCCCTCGACAGAAAGTCTCTCCGGCATGGTCGCGTTCGTGCGCGCGGCGGAGTCGGGCAGTTTCGTGGCGGCGGGGCGCGCGCTCGGGCTGTCGGCGTCGGCGGTGGGCAAGAGCGTGATGCGCCTCGAAGCGAAGCTCGGCGTGCAACTGCTCAATCGCACGACGCGCCGGATCGGTCTCACGCACGAAGGCGCGCGCTTCTTCGCGCGCTGCAAGCGCATGCTCGCCGATCTCGAAGAAGCGGAGAGCGAGCTGTTCCATTCGACCTCTTCGCCGCGCGGCCGGTTGCGGATCGCCGCGCCGTCGCTCGGCAGCCGGCTTTTGATGCCGCTCGTGCCGGAATTCAGGCGGCGTTTTCCGGATATCGAACTGGACATCGATTTCAGCGACCGCGTGGTCGATATCACGCAGGAAGGGTATGACGCCGTGATCCGCACGGGGCGTCTCGCCGATTCGCAATTGCTTGCGCGGCCGCTCGCGCAGTACGGGCCGGTGGTGGTCGGCTCGCCCGCCTATTTCGCGGGACACGGCGAGCCGATGACGCCCACCGATCTCGAAGGCCATGCGTGCATCCGCTTCCGCTCTCCGGCGAGCGGCCGGCCCGAACCCTGGCGCTTCGCACGCGACGATCACACCTTCGCCATCGATCCGCACGCGACGCTCACGTTCAACGACATGGAAGCGGTGCTTGCCGCCTGCATCTCGGGCCTGGGCCTCGCATGCGTGCCGGATTTCGTCGCGAAGAGCGCGCTGGAAGGCGGTCTGTTGCGCGCGGTGCTCGGCACGCATATGCGCACCGAAGGCGTGTTCCAGATTCTGTGGCCGCCGAGCCGTCACGAAGCGCCGCGCCTGCGCGCGTTCATCGATCACGTCGCGCAGCGTCTGGGCGGCCTGCCGTCACACGAGGTGCGGTTCCGCGCGGCGTAAAGGTAAAGATCAGCTTTTCTTCGTGGTCTTCGCGACGAACGGCGCGGGCGCGTGCGCGATTTTCTCGCTGCCGCACTTCGGACATTTGAGCTGCACCGTCGCATGTTCGGCCATATGCTCCGCGTGCTCGAAGTTCTCGCCGCAATCCTGACAACGGTACTGATAAGTCGGCATGGCATCCTCCGCGCGCGCGCGGTGATCCGGCGCGAGCGGCGCCGGTTCCACCCATTCTAGTTCAGCAATGGCGCATGAAAATCAGTTCAGGACGCGGCGCACGAGCGGCGTTTCCGGCGTCGGATAGCCGGCTTGCTTGAATGTCTCGATGATCGCGCGATTGGTATCGAAATAGACCTGCCAGTAGTCGTTGGTATTTGTATAGGGCCGCACGCACAACAGCGGGCCTTCGGGCGTGAAGGACAGCACTTCCACGTCCGGCGGCGGCGTGGTCGCGACATTCGGGATCTTCGCGACGGCTTCCTTCAGCCGCGCGATGGCATCGAGCGGATCGACGCCATTGGCGATTTTCGCCGTCAGTTCGACACGCCGATGCGGCAGCAAGCTGAAATTCCAGATGATGTCGGAAAAGATCTTGTTGTTGCCGATGATCGCGGCGACGTTGTCCGGCGTCGTGATCGTCGTACCGAAGAGGCCGAGTTCGGTGACGGTGCCGGTCACGCCGCCCGCGGTCACGAAATCGCCCACTTTGAACGGCCGCAGCACCTGCATGAATATGCCCGCGGCGAAGTGCGCGAGCAGCCCGCCCCACGCGGTGCCGATGGCGAGACCGAGACCCGCGAGCAGCGCCGCGAAAGACGTGGTCTGAACGCCAAAGATCTGCAGAATCGCGAGGACGAGCAGCAGATTGAGAATGACGCCGACGATCGAGCCGAGATAATGCGCGAGTGTCGGATCCACACGGCCGTTACGCGAAAGCAGCTTGCGCATCGTGCCCGTGACGAGGTTGATGAGCCAGCGGCCGATGATCCAGAGCGCAATCGCGCCGGCGACCATGATCGCGAAGTCGACGCCGCGCGTCATGATGAAAACACGTACGGTATCGAGGTTCATGTCGTTCTCGCGTGCGTGAAGCTTTGTCAGAGGAACACGTCAAGCCGGGAAAACATACCGCATGGGCCTCACGAGTTATAGGCGACGCCCCGCGTCATCGCAAGAATTACAGGAGCAGTTAAGTTTGATCGGAAGCATTGCCCGCGGGTCGCGCGTGCGTCATGTCCATTCTGCTTCGTCGGCGTTCTGATCGGGCAGGGTTAGTCCGGATGCGGGCAAAGGCAGCGCGGTCTTGTAGCGCACCTGTTTGAGCGCGAAGCTCGAACGGATGTTGGAAACGCCCGGCATTTTCGTGAGCCGCTCCAGGATGAAGCGCTCCAGCGCGGCGACATCGGGCAACACGACACGCAACAGGTAATCCGCATCGCCCGTCATCAGATAACACTCCATCACTTCGGGGCGCTCGCTGATCGCCTGCTCGAAGCGCGCGAGCGCGTCCTTGATCTGCTTTTCCAGACTGACCTGAATGAAGACGTTGATGGAAAGGCCCAGCGCTTCGGGATTCAGCAGCGTGACGTGCTGCTTGAAAAGCCCCGCTTTTTCCAGCGCTCGCACGCGATTGAAGCAGGGCGTCGGCGAGAGATTCACTGCGCGCGCAAGTTCCGAATTGGTAATGCGCGCGTTTTGCTGAAGCTGATTCAATATGCCGATGTCGGTGCGGTCGAGGCGCTGCTTGGTATTTGCCGTCATAGTCGAAACATTCCGGTTTCTGGCGTTTTCGAAGAATAAACACACTACCGCAAAGCGCGGCGCCAGCCAAATGAGACGCACATTCTGCGCATCAATGGATATGCTTGGATCATCCTTCAGCCACAGCGGAGTCGCGCCATGACCGACTTATCGAGCGGAACCAACCAGCTTCTTTCCATCGCCAAGGGACGCGAAGACACCGATCCCGGCGAAACCGCCGAATGGCTGGAGGCGCTCGATGCGGTCGTCGCGCATGTCGGACGGGACCGCGCGCAATACATCTTCGACAGGCTCGCGGAGCATGCGTTGTCGGTGGGCGTCGAATCGGCGCGGGCGCGCGCGACGCCCTACGCGAACACGATTCCCGTATCGCAGCAGCCGCCTTATCCCGGCAACCTCGACATCGAGGAAAGGCTCGCCGCCGTGCTGCGCTGGAATGCGCTCGCGATGGTCGTGCGTGCGAACCGCGCATACGGCGAACTGGGCGGCCATATCGCGAGCTATGCGTCGGCGGCGGATCTGTTCGAAGTCGGCTTCAATCACTTCTTCAAAGCCGCCGATGCAAACAATGGCGGCGACCTCGTCTACTTCCAGCCGCATTCGTCGCCGGGCGTGTATGCGCGCGCCTGGCTTGAAGGCTTTCTCGGCGAAGAGCATTTGAAGCACTATCGGCGCGAGATCGCCGGACCGGGTTTGTGCTCGTATCCGCATCCGTGGCTCATGCCCGACTTCTGGCAATTCCCGACGGGCTCGATGGGCATCGGTCCGATCAACTCGATTTATCAAGCGCGCTTCATGCGCTATTTGCAGAACCGCAATCTGCAGCGCACGGAAGGGCGCAAGGTGTGGGGCTTCTTCGGCGATGGCGAAATGGATGAGCCCGAATCGATCGGCGCGTTGTCGCTCGCGGCGCGCGAACAGCTCGATAACCTCGTGTTCGTCATCAATTGCAATCTGCAGCGGCTCGATGGCCCCGTGCGCAGCAACGGACGCATCGTCGATGAACTCGAAGCGCAGTTCACCGGCGCGGGCTGGAACGTGATCAAGGTGCTGTGGGGGTCGGACTGGGATGCGCTGTTCGCGCGCGATCGCACGAATGCGTTGCTGCGCGCCTTCGCGCATACCGTCGATGGACAATTCCAGACTTTCTCGGCCAACGATGGCCGTTATAACCGGGAACGCTTCTTCGGCCAGAATCCGGAACTCGCGGCGCTCGTCGCGCATATGTCGGATGAAGATATCGACCGCTTGCGCCGTGGCGGCCACGATGTGCGCAAGCTGCATGCTGCCTACGCGAAAGCGCTGTCGCACAAGGGCCAGCCGACCGTGATTCTCGCCAAGACGATGAAAGGCTTCGGCATGGGCACGGTGGGACAGGGCCGCATGACGACGCATCAGCAGAAGAAGCTCGATCTCGACGATCTCAAGCAGTTCCGCGATCGCTTCCGCCTGCCGCTTTCCGATGAAGACGTCGAGCAGGTCAGGTTCTACAAACCCGCCGATAACGCGCCCGAGATGCGTTATCTGCATGAGCGCCGTGCGGCTTTGGGCGGTTATCTGCCGCGCCGTCGCGCGAAGGCGTCGCAAGGCATCACGCCGCCCGCGCTCCATTCGTGGGGGCAATTCGCGCTCGACGCATCCGGCAAGGAGATGTCGACGACGATGGCCTTCGTGCGCATGCTCGGCAGCCTGCTGAAGGACAAGACGCTCGGCCCGCGCGTCGTGCCCGTGGTCGCGGACGAGGCGCGCACGTTCGGCATGGCGAACCTCTTCAGGCAGGTGGGCATCTATTCGCCGCTCGGCCAGTTGTACGAGCCGGAGGACATGGGCTCGATGCTCTATTACCGCGAGGACACGCGCGGGCAGATTCTCGAAGAGGGCATCTCGGAGGCGGGCGCGGTGTCGTCGTGGATCGCGGCGGCGACATCGTACAGCGTGCACGATCTGCCGATGCTGCCGTTCTACATCTACTACTCGATGTTCGGCTTCCAGCGCATCGGCGATCTGATTTTCGCGGCGGCGGACCAGCGTTCGCGCGGCTTTCTCATCGGCGCTACGGCGGGGCGCACGACGCTCGGCGGCGAAGGCTTGCAGCATCAGGACGGCACGAGCCACCTCGCCGCATCGACGATTCCGAACTGCCGCGCCTACGATCCCGCGTTCGCGTACGAAGTCGCCGCGATCGTCGATGAAGGCATGAAGGACATGATGGAGCGCCAGAACGACGTGTTCTACTACGTCACGGTGACCAACGAGAATTATGCGCAGCCGTCCGCGCCCGGCAACTCACTCGATGCGCACACGCGCGAAGGCATTCTGCGCGGCATCTATCGCATCGGCGGCGATGCGGCCGACGCGCAGGTGCAGTTGCTCGGCTCCGGCGCGATTCTCAACGAAGCCATCGCCGCGCGCACGATGCTCGAGGACGACTGGAACATCGGTGCCGCCGTGTGGAGCGTGACGAGCTTTACGGAATTGCATCGCGATGGAGCGTCATGCGAGCGTCTCGCGCGCCTGCATGACGACGATGCGAACGTGCCGTTCGTCACGCGTGCGCTCGAAGGGTCGCGCGGTCCCGTGATCGCCGCGACCGATTACGTGCGCGCGGTGCCGGAACTCATTCGCGCGTATGTTCCGCGCCGCTACGTCACGCTCGGCACCGATGGCTTCGGCCGCAGCGACACGCGTCAATCGTTGCGTGCGTTCTTCGAAGTGGATCGCGTGTCGATCGTCATTGCCGCGTTGAAATCGCTCGTGGACGAAGGCGTCATCGAGAAAACGGTGTTGCAGGCCGCGCGCGAGAAATACGGCAAGACGCAGGAAGCCCACGACGCGCCCTGGATGCGTTAGGCCGCCTTGCGCGCCGCGTCGAGCAGTTCGCGCACTTCGTCGTCGCTCGTCTGATCGAAGTCGATATAGAACTGCCCGACGCCGAAATAATGGCGCGGGCGCATCACGCAGACGAATTCGTCGACGACTTCTTCCACGCGCGCTTCGGAATCGAGCGGCGCGACCGGCAGCGCCGCGACGATCTTCGACGGATGCGCGTGACGCAGCGACATCGCCGCGGCCTTCATCGTCGCGCCGGTCGCCATGCCGTCATCGACGACGATCGCGACGCGGCCCTCGACATCGAGCGGCGGCAGCGAGCCGCGATATAGCTTCTCGCGGCGGGCGAGTTCGGCGCGTTCCTTCGCGATCACGCGTTCGAGATCGTCCTTCGCAACGCCCGCGTACTGCACGATGCGCTCGTCGAGATAGAACGCATCGCCGGATGCGATCGCGCCCATCGCGAGTTCGGGCTGAACCGGCACGCCCAGCTTGCGCACGACGAGCACGTCGAGCCGCGCGCCGAGTGCGCACGCCACTTCATACGCGACGGGCACGCCGCCGCGCGGCAGCGCGAGCACGGTGACATCGTTGCGGCCCGCGTAAGCGGTGAGATGCTGCGCGAGCTCGCGGCCCGCCGCTCTGCGATTCTCGAACACTGAGTTCATGTCGCCTGTCCTTTCGGGCTCGACGCGCGCGAAAGAAAACGCGTCGCACCGTCGAGACCTTCATCGAATATCGAGCGATATCCGTTTGCGCCTTCACGCTGCAATGCCCGGGCGATGTCGGTGTCGAACGCGTTCTCGTGCACCGAGCGCAGGTCGGCGCGCAACGCGGCTTGCGGCAGCGCGGCCAGCTCGCACGCGAGTGCTTCCGCCACGCTGCGCGCTTCGCCTTGCGGCGCGATGCGATTCGCGAGGCCGATGGCGAGCGCCTCGTGCGCATCGATCGCGCGCCCGGTGAGAATCAGATCCAGCGCGCGCGACATGCCGATGAGCCGCGGCAGGCGTATCGTGCCGCCGTCGATGAGCGGCACGCCCACGCGCCTGCAGAACACGCCGAGCACCGCGTGCTCCTCGACGACGCGCATATCGCACCACGCCGCGAGTTCGAGCCCGCCCGCGACCGCATGTCCGGCGATCGCCGCGATCACGGGCTTGTTCAGCGCGAGGCGCGTCGGTCCCATCGGGCCGGGGCCGCTGCCGTCGGGATGGATCTCGTTGCGGCGCGCATCGTTGTCGAGGGCGGAGAGGTCCGCGCCCGCGCAGAACGTGCCGCCCGCGCCCCACAGCACGGCGACCGACAACGCGTCGTCGGCGTCGAAGCGCTCGAACGCTTCGCGCAGCGCATCCGCGATCTCGCGATCCACCGCGTTGCGCCGTTGCGCGCGATCGAGCACGACCGTGACGACGCGCGGATCGAGCGCGTGCGGTTCCATGCGCACGTGCTCGCCCAGATATTCGACGGACATCGACGCCTCCTTTTGCGCGATGCAGCTTTCAGGATACTCGCCGCGCGACGCATCGGTGCGCCGCGTCGAATACTTGCAAAAGTGAAATTTTTGGCCCGCGTCCGGTGCATGCGATGCGACATGACGGGGCATTGCACCAACATCGAGCGAAACGATACGAACCTTCGCGGCGCACCTTGCACCATGCGTAACCGCGCCAATTCACGCCCGCGCACCGTTTCGATGCTTTGTGCGCCAACTTGGCCCGGAACTTGCAAAATCAGCGCCTCCTTCAGACCCGAGCGCTCGAAACATGCAGGCACTTCAATCCGGAACCAACACTCTTTTCCTGCTGCTGGGCGCCGCGATGGTGCTTGCGATGCACGCGGGCTTCGCCTTTCTCGAACTCGGCACGGTACGCCGCGAGAATCAGGTGAACGCGCTCGTGAAGATCCTCGTGGACTTCGCGGTATCGACGCTCGCGTACTTCTTCATCGGCTACAACATCGCGTATGGCGTGCAGTTCATGCACAGCGCCGATATCCTCGCCGAGCACAACGGCTATGCGCTCGTGCGCTTCTTCTTTCTGCTGACCTTCGCGGCCGCGATTCCGGCGATCGTGTCGGGCGGCATCGCCGAGCGCTCGAAGTTCAATCCGCAACTGTTCGCGACCTGCGTGATCGTCGGCTTCATCTATCCGTTGCTCGAAGGCGTGGCGTGGAACGAGCGCTTCGGCATTCAGGGCTGGCTGACGCAGGCATTCGGCGCGCCGTTTCACGACTTCGCGGGCTCCGTCGTCGTCCATGCGTTCGGCGGCTGGGTCGCGCTGCCGGCGGTGCTCCTGCTCGGGCCGCGTCACGGGCGTTATCACAAGGATGGACGCATCGCCGCGCATCCGCCGTCGAGCATTCCGTTTCTCGCGCTGGGCGCGTGGGTGCTGGCGGTCGGCTGGTTCGGCTTCAACGTGATGAGCGCGCAGACGGTCGACAAGATCAGCGGCCTCGTCGCGGTGAACTCGCTGATGGCGATGGTCGGCGGCACGCTCGCCGCGTGGGTCGCCGGCCGCAACGATCCGGGCTTCACCTACAACGGGCCGCTCGCGGGTCTCGTCGCGGTGTGCGCGGGCTCGGACCTCATGCATCCGTTAGGCGCGCTGATCGTCGGCGCGGTCGCGGGCGTGCTGTTCGTGCAGATGTTCACGTGCGTGCAGAACCGCTGGCGTATCGACGACGTGCTCGGCGTGTGGCCGCTGCACGGCATGTGCGGCGCGTGGGGCGGCATCGCTGCGGGCATCTTCGGGCAGAAGGTGTTCGGCGGCATCGGCGGCGTGTCGATGTGGTCGCAGGTCATCGGCACGGTGGGCGCGGTGGCCCTCGCATTGGCGGGCGGCGCGGCGGTCTATGGCGCGATCAAGATGACGGTCGGCTTGCGGCTCGATCGCGAGGAAGAATTCAACGGCGCCGATCTCGCGATCCATCGCATTTCGGCCACGCCGGATCGGGAAATGGCGGGCTGACGCCACAGACGCGCGCTTTGCTGTAGCGTTACGAGTTCATCAGCCCACGCGAGCACACGATGTCGAACGATCACGCCTCACGCCAGCGCGGCATCATCGAGGAACTGAAGGTCGCGCCGGTCTTCGATCTCGACGCCGAACGCGAACGCCGCGTCGCGTTCCTCGCCGACTATCTCGAAGCGCAGAAACTCAGCACCTATGTGCTCGGCATCAGCGGCGGCGTGGATTCGTCGACGGCGGGCCGTCTCGCGCAACTCGCCGTCGAGCGCCTGCGGGCGCGTCATGTCGATGCGCGTTTCATCGCGATGCGTCTTCCCTACGGCGAGCAGCGCGACGAAGCCGATGCGCAACGCGCGCTCGCATTCATCCGGCCCGACGAAACGCTCACCGTCAACGTGAAGCCTGCCGCCGACGCGATGCGCGAATCGCTCGCGTCATCGGGCCTGCTGTATCGCGACGAGCGGCACGAGGACTTCGTGCTCGGCAACATCAAGGCGCGCCAGCGGATGATCGCGCAATACGCGGTGGCCGCCGCGCACGCGGGCGTCGTGATCGGCACGGACCACGCGGCCGAATCGCTGATGGGCTTCTTCACCAAGTTCGGCGATGGCGGCGCGGACGTGCTGCCGCTCTACGGCCTGAACAAGCGCCGCGTGCGCGCGCTCGCTGAAGCGCTCGGCGCGGGCATCGAGATATACGCAAAGGTGCCGACCGCCGACCTCGAAACCCTCACGCCGATGAAGCCCGATGAAGACAGCTACGGCATAAGCTACGAGGACATCGACGATTTTCTCGAAGGCAAGCCGGTTTCCGATACGGTCTACGCGACCATTTACCGCTTCCATGACGCGACGCATCACAAGCGCGCGTTGCCGATCACACCCGATGACGACTGGCGCATGCAGGCGCTTTGCTGAACGGCAAATTTCATAGTTGATGTCGCTTTCCGGCGCACGCCGGGTACGATGTATTGGGTACCGGTCGATTTCTCGGAGACGCAACGTTGGACTCCACCGAGACCGCGACATTCGATTTGCCGCTGCCCGCTCGCAATTTCGCGTCGATGCGAAAGATGCTGCTGCTTGCGCTTTGCGCGTCGGTCGTGATTCCGCTCGCGAGCCTTTGCATTTACGGTTACCACGATCATCAGCGCCGCTTTGCGGAAGCACAGGAACTGACTGGGCGCCTCACGCGCATCGCGGACGAGCACGCGCTGAAGGTGATCGACCTGAATCGGCAACTGGAGACGCGCATCGTCGATCTGCTCGGCGACAGCGACGATGCCTCCATCAAGCGTCGCGAGGTTGGACTGCATCGCACGCTCGACGACATGAGCGGCACGCTTGCGCAGATCGCCGCAATTTCAGTTTTCGGCGTAAAAGGCGCGCTGCTCGCGAATAGCCGCTGGTATCCGGCGCCTGCCGTGTCGATTGCGGAGCGCGACGATTTTCAGTCCGCGCGCGCGGTCGCGCCCGTCACGTACTTCTCGCTGCCGTTGCTCGGCAAGGTGGCGCGTTCCGATGTGTTCACGACGACGAGAGGCCGCATCGGTCGCAACGGACAGTTTCTCGGCGTCGTGTCGATCGCGTTGAAGCGCGACTTTTTCACCGATTTCTATCGCGAACTCGCGGCGGGCGATCGCGCGCTCGTCATCGAACTCTATCGTCGCGACGGCAACATCCTCGCGCGCTTTCCGGAGAGCGCGGACAGCACGGAACCTGCGACGAACACGCCCTTTACCAGCGAGTTTCGCAACAACGAACTGTACGGCAGCACGCGCATGCGTTCGGGCATCGATCAAGTCGAGCGGCTGCTCGCCTTCAGGCGCGTGGGCGACGCGCCGCTCTATGTGTCGACGGGTTATGCGACGTCCGCCGTCGAGACGCGCTGGCGCGACAACCTCGCGTTCGTCGTGGCGATCGCGCTGATGCCGTGCATCGCGGTGTGGCTGCTGATCGCGTTTTCGATTTGCCGGCTCGATGCCGAACAGGCCGCATGGGAGCACTGGCAGGCCGAAGTCGCAACGCGGCTTTCCAACGAAGCGTCGAGCCGGCAATTGCGGCGCACGGGCGCGCTCGGCAATCTCGTCGCCAACGTCGCGCACGACTTCAACAATCTGCTGATGGTGGTCGGATCGAACATGGAGCTCGCGCGGCGCAAGCGCTTCAACGACGTCGAGAGCGAAGTGCTCGCGGTGGAGCGCGCCACCGCCGGCGCCAAGTCGCTCGCGCGCCGGCTCATGAGCGTCGCGCGCAAACAGCCGCTCAAACAGGAGTTGATCGATCCGGCCAACTGGTTGAGAAGCGTGCTCGATCTCGTGAAGAAGTCGATGGATCCGTCCGTCACGGTGACGCTGGAGCTGTCGCCCGGTCTGTGGAAGGTGATGGCCGATCCGGTCGAGCTGGAACTCGCGCTCGTGAATATCGCAGTGAATGCCAACGATGCGATGCCGGATGGCGGGCGCATGCTGATCCGTTGCCAGAATGCGCCCATGCGCGGCGCGGAAACGAATATTCCCGATGGCGATTACGTGCTCGTTTCGATCACCGACAACGGCGAAGGCATGACCGAGCAGGTTCAGCGGCGCGCATTCGAACCGCTTTTCACGATGAAGCAGCGCGGCGCGGGCACCGGTCTCGGTCTGACGCAAGTGCTCGCCGCGTGCGAGCAGGCGGGCGGCGCCGCGCGCATCGCGAGCGTGACCGGCGCGGGCACCACCGTCCGGCTCTATCTGCCGCGGGTTGATGGTCCGGTGCCCGAGGCGTCGAAAGCCGGTATGCCGTCCGATCTCGCGACGCTGTCGCTCGTGCCCGCGACGGACGACCAGGATGAGCCGCTGCGCGGCAAGTCGGTGCTGCTGGTGGAGGACAATGCGGATGTCGCGGCGGGCGTGACAGCGGTGCTCGAAATGTTCGGCTGCACGGTGCATCACGAGGAAAGCGCCGATGCCGCGTTCGCGCTATTGAGCGAAGGCCATGCATTCGATCTGGTGCTGTCCGATGTGCAGATGCCCGGCCGCATGAACGGCATCGATCTGGCCGAGGAGATCGTCAAGCGCCGTCCTTCGCAAAAACTCGTGCTGATGACGGGTTATGCCGACGAACTGGAGCGCGCGAAGCATCTCGGCGTGCCGATCCTCGCGAAGCCTTTCGACATGGACGATCTGCTCGATCTGATCGCGCCGGGCGGGCCGCGTTGATCGCGATCAGCCCTTGTCGCGTCCCTGCACGGCACGCGCGCCGACGAGCGGATTGAACGCCGCGCGCTTCGGCTGCGCTGCCTGCGTGCTCTTCCTGGGCGTCTTCGAGCTCGTATTCCCGCCAAGTTGACTGAGCAGGTCTTCGTCGTCCTCCGCCTGCGCTGCTTCGTCGTCTGCGGGCGATTCGCCACCCGCGAGATGCGCGACCACCGACATGAAGTCCTTCCTTGCGTTCTTGAGCGGGCGTCCCGGCATCATGACGAACACGACGGCCTCATGCACCGTATGGCCATCCACGGTCTTCAGCGCGCTGTCCTCGTTCCAGTCGATGCCGCTATCCGCATACGCCGCGACGACGTGATGCAATACGGCGGGCGACATTACGCCCGCATCGTAAAGGCCGACGATCTGCCGCTCCGCGAGCGCGAACAGGCTCTTTGCGGCGCGATTCGGCTTCTTCGCGGCCATTTACTTCGCAGCGGGCGCGACTCGCCACACCGTGTTGCCGACATCATCGGCGACGAGCAACGCGCCTTTGCCGTCCACCGCGACGCCGACGGGCCGGCCAAGCGCATGCCCGTCGGATGACAGAAAGCCCGTCAGGATATCTTCGGGCGGACCCGAAGGCTTGCCGTCGTCGAACGGCACGAAGACGACCTTATAGCCGCTTCTCGGCTTGCGATTCCACGAGCCGTGCTGACCGATGAATGCACCGTTGCGATAGTGCTCCGGGAACGCCTTGCCGTCGTAAAACGTGAGTCCGAGCGATGCGGTGTGCGCGCCCAACGCATAGTCAGGCACGATCGCCGATTGCACGAGATCCGCGCGCTGCGGCTTCACGCGGTCATCGACATGCTGGCCGTAATAGCTGTATGGCCATCCATAGAACGCGCCATCCTTTACCGAGGTCAGATAGTCAGGCACGAGTTCGTCGCCGAGTTCGTCGCGTTCGTTCACCACGGTCCAGAGCGCGCCGCTTTGCGGTTGCCACGACATGCCGTTCGGATTGCGCAAGCCCGTTGCGAACAGACGCGATTGTTTCGATTCGATATCGACTTCCATGATCGCCGCGCGGCCGTTCTCGGCGTCGATGCCGTTCTCCGCCGCGTTGCTGTTGGAACCGACCGTCACATAGAGCTTCTTGCCGTCGCGGCTCGCGATGATGTTCTTGGTCCAGTGATGATTGATATCGCCGGCGGGCAGGTCGATGAACTTTTCGCTGGGCGTCGCGATCTGCGTCGCGCCGTTTTCGTACTTGAAGCGCAGGATCGCGTCGGTATCCGCAACGTACAGATCATCGCCGACGAGCGCCATGCCGAACGGAGAATGCAGTTTATCGATGAACACGGTGCGCGTCTCCGCGACGCCATCGCCATCGGCATCGCGCAGCAGCATGATGCGGTCCGGGCTTTCCACCGCGGCGCCCGCGCGTTTCTGGACCTTCTTCATCACGAAGCCCTTGATGCCGGCGTTCTCATCGTGCTGCGCGGGCGCGTTGCTTTCGGCGACGAGCACATCGCCGTTGGGCAGCGTCGCGATCCAGCGCGGATGAGTAAGCCCCGCGCCGAAAGCGGTCACGTCGAAGCCTGCGGGCGCGATGGGCTTTTGTCCTTGCGCCCAAGGTCTGGCGGGGGCGATGTTGACAGTGGGCATCAGCGACTTGCGCGGCGCGGGCAGCGTGGGGTTCGGGCCGAAGCCCTGCGCGTAGTCATCGGCGATGGCCGCGCCGCTCGCGAGCAGCAAGGCAAGCGCCATCGCTCGCGTGAGTTGCTTTGTTTGCGTTTTCAAACCTGTGCTCCTGACGGGTCAGCCGCCGCCGATGCCTTGCGTGACCTTGCCGGTGCCGCCGCAAGTCTTGCAGTCGGCGCCATCGAGCTTGCCCGAGCCGTTGCAGTCCGGACAAATGTCCTCGCCTGTGCCTGGCGCGCCGGGCTCGGCTTCATCGCCGGGATTGAGGGGGGGTTCCTGGGCCATCGCCGTCTCCTTGGGTTGTTTTCCTGGAAGAAGAGAGCAAGCGACGTTCCTTGCAAGGGTTTCCATTGAACTGGCAGTTTTTGCAGGCGCGCGGCGTTCATGGCGTCGTGGCACGCGCGCGCAGGCGGCTGTGTCGTCTGGTACGCATGATGCTGCGACCATAATGCGGCGCGAGCCGTGGCTTTCACCACTGCAACGTCATCAAGCGTTTCAAGGCGCGATGACATAGCCAGGAGGGTTTCATGAGCGGAAATCAAAAGCAGATGGGCAACCAGCCGTCGACGCCGAATCAATCGAATCCGTCGCAGCGGCAACACGGCCAGCAGGAAAGGTCACCGGGGCAGCCGCAACAAGACCATCAGTCCGGTCAGCGGCAACAGAACCAGCCGTTGCCGCAGCATAAGGGCGGCCAGCGTCAACCCTGATGGTTGTTAGAAGTGGCAGGAAGCAACGCGCGCGGCTTCGTTTCGACGAGGCCGCGCGCGCTCGTATTCAAGGCTTGCGTCCGAATGCTTCGCGCAAGCGTTTCTTCGCGCGTTCGAGCGTGCTCTTGCGCGACTTCGGCAGATTGCGTCCCGCGCGATTGATATAGAAATTGAGCATCGACATCGCCGATTGAAACGGCGAGCCTTTGCGTCGCGTGCTGCGTGTCGATGAGCGCTTGAGCGAGTCGGCGATTTCCTGCGCATTGCCCGTCTTGAAGATATCGCGCTGGATATCCATCGCGTCGCTCGTTTCCATCACGTGATGCGACCAGCGATGCGAGGCACGCTCCGGCTTCTTTCGAGCGCTCGCAAGCGAATGTCTTTGCCGTGTGCTGGGACGCTTGCCGCCGCCAGTTTTCTTCTTCGATGTAGTCGTTGCCATAGCCTCACCTCAACGCGCTTTACGATGATGCGTAACGAGCCGATGCGCCTCGCGCAACGCATCGACGATTGCCTTGTAGGCACGGTCGCGCGTGTCGGGATCGGGCGCCCGCAACGCGAACGAAGGATGATAGGTCGCGACGATCGCATGGCCTTGGTGTTCGATTGCATGCCCCATCGTCGCCTGCAATGTCGCTTTCGAATCGCGCAGCACGGACTTGAGCGCGGTCGAGCCGAGCGCGACGATCACCTTCGGTGCGATATCGCCCGTCTCGCGATCGAGCCAGTAATGACACGCGTCGATCTCGCGTTGCGCGGGCGTCTTGTGCAGACGTCGCTTGCCGCGTGGTTCCCATTTGAAGTGCTTCACGGCATTCGTCAAATACACCTCCTTGCGTGCGACGCCGGCCTCCTCGAGCGCGCGATCGAGCATTGCGCCCGCTGGCCCGACGAACGGCTTGCCCTGCAGATCCTCCTGATCGCCGGGCTGCTCGCCGACGATCATCATCGGCGCGTGACGCGGACCTTTGCCGGGCACCGCCTGCGTCGCATGTTCCCAGAGTGCGCAGCGGCGGCATTCGTCCAGCGATTCCGGAGTCTGGTCCGGTTCGACGCCAGGCTGTTTCGTGGCCATGTCTGCTCGCTCAGGCGTTCGCGATGCGCCGCGCGTCCTCCAGCGTGAGCGGCTCGCGCATCGCTTCGGCGAGACGGCACACGGCGACGTCGTGTTCGCATGCGATGACCGCGCCCACCCGTCCATCCTTCAGCAGATAGGCGATGAAATGCTGCGCGTCAAGATCGCCATCGATTTCAATGTCGTCCGGTTTTTCGACATGCCCGAGATAGTCGAAAGTCTTCTCGTAGTGATATGTCCAGAAGTAGGGCACGCCGACATACTCGCGTGTGCTGCCGGCCATGTTATAGGCGGCGACACGCGCATGCTGCTGTGCAACGCGCCAGTGTTCTATGCGCACACTTTGATCCGAGCGCGGCAGAGGAAAGCGCGCGATATCGCCAGCGGCGTATAGCGCGGGCGCGGCGAGCATCGTTGCATCGACGTTGACGGACCGATCATCGGCGAGCGCGAGGCCCGACAGAAACGATGTCGCCGGCTCGACACCCGTGCCCGCGATCACGACATCGGCCGCGATCCTTCCGCCCGAATCGAGGATCACTTCGCTGACGGCGTTCTCGCCTGCGAATTCGCTAATGCGCGCATTCATATGAAACGTCACGCCGTTCTTCTGGTGCAGCGTCCTGAACATCTCGCCGATACGCTCGCCGAACTGTTTCGCGAACGGCACCTTGCCCGGCGCGACGACCGTTACGTCGATCTCGCGCTTCCGCAAACACGAAGCCACTTCGAGCCCGATGAAACTCGCCCCGACGATCACCACGTGCTTGCACCCTTCGAGCGACGCGAGAATCGCGCGCGCATCGTCGCGCGTGCGCAGCAGATGCACGTATTCGAGTTTCGCGCCGGGAATATCGAGCGGCTTCGGAACGCCGCCGGTGCACACGAGCGCGGCTTCATACTCGATCTTCTGTCCGTTCGCGAGTTCGGCGCGCTTCTCCTTCGGATCGAGATGAACGGCCTGCGATTCGACGCGTTCGATATCGTGCTTCGCGAAGAAATCGTCGTCGAGCAGGGCAGGGACATCATCGGGCGGCATGTCGCCTGCAAGCGTGAACTTGCTGAGCGACGTGCGATCGTAGGGCTCGCGCGCATCGTCGCCCGCGAGCACGATGCGTCCGTCGAAGCCCGCTTCGCGCAACGCCGAACATGCGGCCGCGCCCGCTGCGCCCGCGCCGACGATGAGCATGGTCCTGCTCGCGTTCGCTTGCTTCTTCGACGCTTCGCCGCTGTCGATGGGCTGCGCGGACACATATACGTCGCCGTCCTTGATCGTCGCTTCGTAGCGCGTCAATGCCTTCAGCGGAGGCGGTTCGACGAGACTGCCGTCGCGCACTTCGAACGTGCCCTTGTGCCAGGGACAAACGATACGGCCGTTGCAGATCGCGCCTTCATCGAGCGGGCCGCCCGCGTGAGGACATTCGGCGGTATAGGCGCGCACGTCGTCGCCATCGCGCACGAGCAGGATCGGGATTTCCTTCGCGTCGTCGCCGCCTTTGACGCACACGCGTGTGCCGCGCTCGGCGGAAAGATCCGCGAAGCGCGCGACTTTATGCAGGGTGGGGGACATCGCACTCTCCGTTGGCTGAAGCATCAGGCCATGCGAAGAGCGCGAAGCAATTATCGGACCGCGAAAAAGCGCCTGTTTAAAGCGCTTCGGTCACCGCTCGTAGAAACTGGCGCGTGCGCTCATGTTGCGGTGCGGAGAAGAACTGCTGCGGCGGCGCCTGCTCAATGATCTTGCCTTGCGAGAAGAAGCACACGCGATCGGCGAAGTCCTTGGCGAAACCCATCTGGTGCGTGACCATCAGCATCGTGAGGTTGTGCTCTGCGCCGAGCCGTCGAATCACGGTGAGCACCTCGCCGCACAATTCCGGATCGAGCGCGGACGTCACTTCATCGAACAGCATGATTTTCGGGCGCATCGCGAGCGCGCGCGCAATCGCGACGCGCTGCTGCTGTCCGCCCGACAACTGCGACGGATAGTGATTGCACTTTTCGGAAAGGCCGACCATCGAAAGCAAATCGCGCCCGCGCTCGGTCGCTTCCTTCTTCGACAACCCGGCCACGCTCATCGGCGCTTCGATCACGTTCGCGAGCGCGCTCATGTGCGGAAACAGGTTGAAGCTCTGAAACACCATGCCGATCTTGCTGCGCACCTGGCGAACATGTCGCGGCGATGCGGGCACGAGCTTGCCGCCGCGCATCTCATGCGTGAGCGGTTCGCCGTCCACGTCGATGACGCCATCGGTGAGCGGGTCGAGCGTCATCAGCACGCGCAAGAGCGTGGACTTGCCCGAGCCGCTCGGCCCGATGATCGCCACCTTCTCGTTGCGGGCGACATCGAGATCGAGGCCGTCGAGCACGGTGAGCGCGCCATAGCGCTTGGTGACATTGCGAAAGCGCACCATCGGCGTGTTCGCGCTGGCATCGGCCGCTGCACCCAGCGCCGGGTCGAGGTCTCGTTTCATCTGCTGCTCCTGGAGTTGCATTACCGTGCGCCGTCCAGCGGGGTCTGAGTGGTCGATACGCGAGGCTGAACCATCATGGCAGCCTCACGCGCCGTTCGAGATGACGCACGCCCGAAGCGAACGTCACGCTGATGAGAAGAAAGAAGATCCCGGTCATGGTGATCGGCTCGAGATAGCGGAACGTCTCGGAACCGATGTTCTTCGCCTGCTGCATCAGTTCGACGACGGTGATCGCGGAGAGCACCGGCGTGTCCTTGAACATCGCGACGAGATAGTTGCCGAGCGCGGGAATCACCGGGCGAATCGCCTGCGGCAGAACCACGCCGGTATAAGTGCGCCACGGCGAAAGCGACAGCGCGCACGATGCTTCCCACTGTCCGCGCGCGACGCCGTTCAGTCCCGCGCGATACACCTCGGAGACATAGCACGCATAGTGCACCGCGATGCCGAGCGTGCCCGCCATCAGCGCGGACATCGTAAAGCCATAGAGCGGCGCGACATAGAAGAGCACATACACCTGAATCAGGAGCGGCGTGCTGCGAATGAACTCGATGAAGAACGCGGTCGTCTTCGCGAGCGGCGCGAACTCGCTGCGCCGCATGATCGCGAGCACGAGGCCGAGCACGAGCGCAATCGCGAAACCGACGAGCGTGATGCCGATCGTGTAAATCGCCGCGCGCGCCAGCTCGGGCAGGATATGCAGCGCGTATTTCACATCGAAGAGTTGACCCAGCGATGTCATGATGCAGCCCTCGGAACAGTGCGGCGAATGGCGACATGACTGCTCACGCGCCGCTCGAACACGCGCATGACGGCGACGATCACCTGCGCAAGCACGAAGTAGATCAGCAGCGTGAGACCGAAGACTTCCGCCGTCTTGAAGGTCGCCTCGTCGAGCTGGCGCGCGCGGAACGTGAGGTCCGAGAGCGTGATCAGCGAGACGAGCGACGTGCCCTTCAGAAGCTCGATCATCAGGTTGGTCGCGGGCGGCAGCGCGTTGATCATCGCCTGCGGCAGCACGATACGGCGCAACCGCGCGGCGGCAGGCATGTTCAGCGCAAGCGCCGCTTCATACTGGCCGCCGGGCACGGAACGCAGCGCGCCGCGCAGGATCTCCGAGCCATACGCGCCGTAGTGCAATCCCAGACCGACGATCGCAACCGTGAAAGGCGTCAGTTGCACGTTGAAGGGCGGCAGCGGCAGCACGAAGAAGAGCCAGAATAGTTGCACCAGCAGCGACGTGCCGCGAAACACCTCGACATACACGTTGCCGGCCCAGCGCACGGCGCGGTAAGGCGCGGCGCGCAACGCCGTCGCGACACCCGCCATGACGATCGCGAGCAGGATGCTGATGACGGCGATCTGGATCGTGACGAGCGTGCCCTTCATCATCAGGGGCAGAAGCTCATTGAGGTCACTCATGACGGTTCCTCGCAAATTGATGAACGCTGCGCGTCGCTATGCAACGATGTTCAACCGGCGCACAACTCCGGCGCCTTCTTGGTCGTTACGTTGGTCTTGTCGAAGCCGAAGGGTTTGACTGTTTTCAGGTGATCGTCGGTGCCGAGCCACTGATGCAGTTCCTTGTTGACGGCATCGCGCAGGTCCGTGTCTTCGGGGCGAAACGCGAGCGCGCCATAACCGGTGTGCTTCGGATCGTCGTTGAACTGGCTGATCGCTTCGACCTGCGGGCCGCCCTTTTCGGCGAGACCTTTCATCGTCAATGCGGTGCCGACCGCTGCATCGGCGCGACGCGCGCGCACGGCCTGCAATTGCGCGGTGGTGTCCGGAACCTGCAGGATCTGATCGTCCTTGATACCGGCCTGGCGCGCATAGCCCAGCTCGGCCGTTCCTGCCATCACAGCAAGTTTCGTGTCCGGTTGCTTCGCGACATCGGCATAGCTGTGCAGAGCCTTCGGATTGCCCTTCATCGTCAGCAGCGTGTCGGGAATCTGGTATTGCGGATCGGCGAAGGCCACCTGCTTGCAGCGTTCCGGCGTGATGTACATGCCCGCCGCGATCACGTCGAAGCGTCCGGCCTTGAGGCCCGGGATCAATGCGCCCCATTCGGTCAGCACTGCATCGACCTTCTTCACGCCGAGCTTGGCGAACACTTTCTTCGCGATTTCGGGCGATTCGCCGGTCACGGTGCCGTCGGGCGTCGTGTAGGCGAACGGCGTTTCGTTCGCGTAGCCGATACGCACCTCGCCGGTGCGCTGGATGCGCTGCAACGTGGTTTCCGCGCTCGCGCTCGTGGTGTAGGCGGCAAGGCTCGCTGCCGCGACGCACGCCGCTGCCAGCATGCCAGACAGTCGCTTCGTGTTCATATCGTTCCCGTAGTGATGGTTCTTCAAGCGTGGTCGAGTAGGCAATCCAATGGCGCGAACGCGCGAGACACAGAGAAAACCCTTATTCCGCAGGGCTTTGAAGCGACTCGCAGCGCAGCCACCAACGCAGAATACAAAGCCATATATTTGTTCCGATTGCTCTAGGACAATTATTTTCATGCGCGCTTTTGCGCCACTATTGCGCATGGAACGAGGCATGTGAGGAGCAGGAAGTGAATGAACGATGGCGCGACGCCGTGCGCACGGTGCAGGGCGTGCAGTCCAAATACAAGCGGCTCGTCAAGGCGATGGCCGCCGACATAGAAAGCGGCGCGCTCGCATCGGGCGAACGCTTGCCGCCGCAACGCGAAGTCGCGGCGGATCTCGCGATCAGCGTGCAGACCGTCACCAACGCGTACAAGGAACTCGAACGGCAAGGGCTGATTCGTTGCGAAGTCGGGCGCGGCAGCTTCGTCAGCGCGCGCGTGACCGAAACGATGTCCAACTACATGCTCGACACGGCCGAGCGCTCGGTGGTCGATTTTTCCATCGCGCGCATCGTGCATACGCCCGAGCACGACGCGATGTGGCGCAAGGTCTGCGCGACGCTGTCCACCATCGAGGATCAGCCGTGGATTCGCGCATTCAGGCCGATTGCGGGCTTCGACAGCCATCGTCAGGCGGGCGTCGAATGGCTCGCGTCGCTCAACATGCCCGCGAAGGTGGAGACGCTGCTCGTCACCAATGGCGTCGCGCACAGCATCTTTCTGGCGCTGGCGAGCATCGTCGGGCCGGGCGATACGGTGCTGTGCGAAAGCCTCACGGATCACGGCGTGATCGGCTCGGCAAACGTGCTGGGGTTTACGCTCAAGGGTCTGGAGATCGACGAGCACGGCATTCGCCCGGAGCACTTCGAGGAAGTCTGCGACAGCGAGCGTGTGAGCGCGCTCGTCTGCACGCCGACACTGAACAATCCCACGGTCGCGATGATGACCGATTCGCGCCGCCGCGCGATTGCGCGCATCGCGGAGCGCTACGGCGTGTATGTGGTCGAGGACGATGTCTACGGCGCGTTGCCCGCCAAAACGCAGACGCCCATCGCGAGCCTGATTCCCGAACTCGCGTTCTATTGCACGAGCATGACCAAGTCGGTGCTGAGCGGTCTGCGTACCGGCTTCATGACCGTGCCGCGGCGGCTCGCATTGCGCGCGGAAAGCGTGTTGCGCGTGAGTTGCTGGATGGCGACGTCGCCGATCGCGGAAGTCAGCGCGCGCTGGATCATGGACGGCACGGCGCAGCGTCTCGTGCAGATTCAGCGCGAGCGGCTTGCGGCGCGTCAGAGCGTCGTGCGCGAAGTGCTCGGCGAATATGTGCTCGGCAGTCATCCGAACGCGCTATCCGTCTGGTTGCGCGTCCCCGACGAATGGGAAGCGGAGCGCATCACGCGCGAGTTGCGCAATCGCAATATCGCGGTGACGTCGCCCGATCCGTTCCTCGTGCGCGGCGCGGACCGGCCCAATGCAGTGCGGCTGTGCGTGGGCGCGGAAGTCGGCGAGAGCACGTTCCGCACGGCTGTCGAAACCATGCGCGAAGTCTTCGGCCAGTTCCCGCACGTACATGACTTCAACTAAATGAACTAGGACAATCGAAAACGATTTTTTAGGACATTAGACTGGGTTGCATCGATACCCGAACTCGCAGCTCAGTCACTTATGTCAGCACTCACGCTCGCCGATGTCTACCGCGCCCGCCAGCGCATCGAAGGCCGCGCGCTCGTCACGCCGCTGGTTCATTCGTTGTCGCTCTCGCGCCTCGCGGGCGTGCCGGTTCATCTCAAGCTCGAAACGCTGCAACCCACGGGCAGCTTCAAGTTGCGCGGCGCGACCAATGCGCTCGCGCAGATCGCGGAACAAGGCTGCACGCGTGTCGTCACGGCATCGACGGGCAATCATGGCCGCGCGGTCGCGCACGCGGCACGCGCGCTCGGCATCGAAGCGGCGGTGTGCATGTCGTCGCTCGTGCCGAAGAACAAGGTCGATGCGGTGGCCGCGCTCGGCGCGCGCGTCGTCATCGAGGGCAAGAGTCAGGACGATGCGCAGAGGGAAGCGCAACGTCTCGTGCGTGAAGAAGGCTATGCCTTCGTGCCGCCTTTCGACGATGAACGCGTGATCGCGGGACAGGCCACCATCGGCCTCGAAATTCTCGAAGCGCTGCCGGATACGGAGAGCATTGTCGTGCCCTTGTCGGGCGGCGGGCTTTTCAGCGGCATCGCGTTCGCTGCAAAGAACATTCGCGCCGACGTGAAGCTGATCGGCGTCTCCATGCAACGCGGAGCCGCGATGCACGCGAGTCTCGCAGCGGGCAAGCCGGTCTTCGTCGATGAACTGGAGACGCTCGCCGATTCGCTCGGCGGCGGCATCGGCCTCGATAACCGGCATACGTTCTCCATGACGCGCGATCTCATCGACGACATCGTGCTGCTCGATGAAGTGTCTATCGCGCGCGGCATCGTGCATGCGTATCGCGAAGAGCGGCTCGTCGTCGAAGGCGCGGCGGCGGTGGGCATCGCGGCGCTGCTCGATGGCGCGATCGCCGTGCAGGACGGACCCATCGTCATCGTCGTGAGCGGCAGCAACATCGATATCGAAACACATCGTCGCCTGATCGGAGCGGCCTGAACCCATGTCCAACATCGATACCTCCACCGTGCTGCTCGGGCAGGCGCAATTGCGCAAGCTCGTGCCGCTCGACCTCGACGCGATCGAACAAGTCGAAGCCGCTTTCAGATCGCTCGCGACAGAAGCCGTTGCGATGCCGCCGATCTTGCGTCTCGACATTCCCGAGCACGCAGGCGAAGTCGATGTGAAAACCGCTTATTTGCCGCGCTTTCCGAGCTTCGCGATCAAGGTGAGCCCGGGCTTCTTCAACAATCCGTCGCTCGGTTTGCCGAGCCTGAACGGTCTGATGCTGGTGCTGTCGGCGCGCACGGGTCTCAGCGAGGCCGTATTGCTCGACAACGGTTATCTCACCGCGGTGCGCACCGCTGCGGCGGGTGCTGTCGCATCACGCTGGCTCGCGCGCAAGGATGCGAAGCGCGTGGCGATCATCGGCGCTGGCGAGCAGGCGCGTCTGCAATTGAAGGCGTTGCGGCTCGTGCGCGCTATCGAGCATGTCACCGTATGGGCGCGCGATGCCGAAAGCGCGCATCGATTCGCGCGTGACTGTGACGGCTTGCCATGCGATGTCGCAGGCAACGTCAATGAAGCGCTGAAGCATGCGGACATCGCCATCACGACGACGCCGAGCCGAGAGCCTTTGATTCACGCGCGCGATCTGCATCCCGGCCTGCATATCACGGCGATGGGATCGGATGCCGAGCACAAGAACGAAATCGCGCCGGACGTGTTTGCGAAAGCGCGCTATGTATGCGACCGCTTGCAGCAAGTGCGCGTGCTGGGCGAACTGCATCATGCGATCGAAAAAGGCGTGATCGCAGCCGATGCTTCATTTGCCGAACTCGGCGAAGTCATCGTGCAGAAGGCGCGGGGCCGCGCGCACGATGACGAGATCACCGTGTGCGATCTCACCGGCACCGGCGCACAGGACACCGCGATCGCAACGCTCGCCATTCAGCGTGCGCGCGGGAGTCATGCAGGAACCATTTTCCACAACGATGTGACCGCTTGATAGAGGGGACGATGTCCGAAATCATGCAACAGAAGAAAGCGGATGAACGAGGGGCGCCCGTGGTACGCCTGCCGTTCGAGCGCAGCGAGTACGACGCGCGCATCGCGAAGACGCGGCGTGCGATGGAGAAGGCGGGCATCGATCTGATGATCGTGACCGACCCGACCAACATGGCATGGCTCACCGGCTACGATGGCTGGTCGTTCTACGTGCATCAATGCGTGCTGCTCGCGATGGAAGGCGAGCCGGTCTGGTACGGCCGCGGCCAGGACGCGAACGGAGCAAAGCGCACGGTGTTCATGTCGCACGACAACATCGTCGGCTATCCGGATCACTACGTGCAATCGTCGGTGCGTCATCCGATGGATTATCTGTCGAGCGAAGTGATCGCGGCACGCGGTTGGGACAAGAAGCGCATCGGCGTCGAGATGGACAACTACTACTTCAGCGCGAAGGCGTATGCGTCGTTGACGCAGCATCTGCCGGACGCGAAGTTCGTGGATGCCACCGCGCTCGTGAATTGGCAGCGCGCGGTGAAGTCGCCGCGCGAGATCGAATACATGCGCGTAGCGGCGCGCATCGTCGAGAAGATGCATGCGCGCATTCTCGACAAGGTCGAGCCGGGCATGAAGAAGAGCGACCTCGTCGCGCAGATTTACGAAGCGGGCATTACGGGCGCCGATGGTTATGGCGGCGACTATCCGGCGATCGTGCCGCTGTTGCCGACCGGTTCCGATGCCGCCGCGCCGCATCTCACATGGGACGACTCGGCATTCACCGCGAACGCGGGCACGTTCTTCGAAATCGCCGGATGCTTCAAGCGTTATCACTGCCCGCTCTCGCGCACGGTGTATCTCGGCAAGCCGCCGCAGCATTTCATCGAAGGCGAGAAGGCGGTTGTCGAAGGCATCGAAGCGGGTCTCGCGATGGCGAAGCCGGGCAATAAAACCGAGGACATCGCCAATGCGTTCTTCGCGGTGCTGCGCAAGTTCGGCATCGAGAAGGACAGCCGCTGCGGCTATCCGATCGGCGCGAGCTATCCGCCCGATTGGGGCGAGCGCACGATGAGTTTGCGTCCGGGGGACAAGACTGTCCTCGAACCCGGCATGACCTTCCATTTCATGCCGGGTCTCTGGCTCGACGACTGGGGCCTCGAAATCACGGAGAGCATCCTGATTACGGATACCGGCGTCGAGACCTTCTGCAACACGCCTCGCAAATTGTTCGTGAAGGAGTAGCACGATGCGCGCGTCACCGATCAGCCCGACCATCGACTTCGACGCCGATGGAGAACAGCACGGCTTCCTGAAGCTGCCGTACTCGCGCAACGATTCCGCGTGGGGCGCCGTGATGATTCCGGTCACCGTGATCAAGCGCGGCGACGGACCGACTGCGCTGCTCACGGGCGGCAATCATGGCGACGAGTACGAAGGGCCGATCGCGCTGGCGAAGCTCGCATCGACGCTCAAGGCCAGCGACGTGAACGGCCGCGTGATCATCGTGCCGTTCATGAACTATCCCGCGTTTCGTGCGGGCTCGCGCACCTCGCCGATCGACGCGGGCAACCTGAATCGCAGCTTCCCCGGCAAGCCGGACGGCACGGTGACGGAGAAGATCGCGGATTACTTTCAGCGGCATCTGTTGCCGCTCGCCGATTACGTGCTCGATATCCACGCGGGCGGCCGCACGCTCGACTTCCTGCCGTTCGCGGCGATTCACGTGCTGAACGACGCGACGCAGCAATCGCGCTGCGAAGCCGCGATGCGCGCGTTCGGCGCGCCGTACTCGATGCGCATGCTGGAGCTCGATAGCATTGGTCTCTATGACAGCGCGGCAGAGGAAGCGGGCAAGGTGTTCGTATCGACGGAACTGGGCGGCGGCGGTTCGTCGACTGCGAAGAGCGTCGCGGTTGCGGAGCGTGGCGTGCATGGCTTTCTCGCGTATGCTGGCATCATCGAAAAACGAGTGACGCGCGGCGAAGCGCGTACGACGACGCTGCTCGACATGCCGGACGGTTCTTGCTACACGACGAGCGAGCATACGGGCCTGCTCGAAATGTGCCGCGATCTCGGCGACATGGTGAAAGCGAACGACGTGCTCGCGCGCGTGTATGACATCACGCGCACGGGCGCGGCGCCGGTCGAATATCGCGCGAAGCGTGACGGGTTGCTGGCGGCGCGGCATTTTCCGGGCCTTGTACAAACGGGCGATACCGTGGCTGTGGTCGCGGATATCGTCGAACGCAACATTGCTGTGAGCGTTTAATTTGATCAAGCTCGACCGCTACGATCTGGCCATCCTGCGTATTCTTGCGCGGGATGGCCGCATTACGAAATCGCGCCTGGCGGATGAGGTCAATCTTTCGATCTCGCCTGCATGGGAGCGCGTGAAGAAACTCGAAGACAGCGGACTCATCAAGGGTTATCGCGCGGATATCGACTGGACGGCTGCTTTCAAGGGCAGCCGTATCGTTGTCGAGGTGACGCTTTCGCGTCATACCGCGCAGGATATGCGGCGTTTCGAGGAACGTGTTTGTTCTGCTTCCGAGATCGTGCAATGTTTTGCCACCGGGGGTGGCGTGGATTATGTGCTGCATGTCGTGGCGCGGGATATCGATCACTATCAGCGGTTCATCGATTCTTTGCTCGTCGAGGAGCTGGGGATCGAGAGGTATTTCACTTATATCGTTACTAAAGTCGTCAAGGATGTGGCGGGTGGCCCGCCGGATGGGGTTGATGATTTGGTGTGATCTTTTTTGCTTTTGCTTTTGCTTTTGCTTTTGTTTTTGCTTTCGCTTTTGCTTTCGGGGAATCCTGATTTCGTGTTGGTCTATTAGCACTGCCCCTGTGCGGGGCGGCAGTCACTTTCTTTGCTGCTGCAAAGAAAGTAACCAAAGAAACAGCTCTCCCCAGCCTAAGCACTTCACACCGGCCGCGGCACAGGCGATTGGCTGAATGGCCCGGCAGTAGCGAGTGCCCCCACAAGCAGATAAGGGCTTGGACCGCGCACGGTCTGCAGCACCAAATGTTTAAGCGCGCTGGTTCAGCACCAAATAGCTCCGGCCCGCTTCGCGGCCGATGGGTCAATCGGGTTTGCGCGTGCTTCTTCTCGATGGTTTCCCTCGCATACCCAACGGCAGCGCGTAGCGCTGTGCCGAAGCTATTTGGTGCTGAACCATTCCATAGTGCGGTGCGATGTGTCAGACCGTGCGCGATCCAAGCCCGATTGGGCCTGTGAGGGCGACACTTAGGCGAGGGCCACCACGGGCTGGCAAGCATGGCCAAACTGCGTGTGACCGCGGGCGATGAGAAGCTGCTTTCTTTGGTTACTTTCTTTGCAGCAGCAAAGAAAGTGACCCCCGCCCCGGGGAGGGGCAGTGCTAATAGACCGACACGAACACAGGATTCCACGAAAGCCGAGAAACCTTAAGAACCACAACCCCAAACAGAAAAAATACCAACCCGCCACAGCGATAACAAAAAAACCACCGACTGCAAGCCCCATAGACTAGACGCATCGAATCAAGCAAGCGAAACGCACGCTGTGAGCAAGGAGACAAACATGCTGCTGGGTCATCCCGTTCTATTCAAATCGCTGTGTTACATCGACGGCCGCTGGGTTCATAGCGAAAGCGCCGCATCGATCGCGGTAACCAATCCCGCGGATCAAAAAGTTATCGGCCACGTCCCGATGCTCGAGCAATCGCAAATCAAAGACGCAATCGACGCCGCCGATCGCGCATTCCAGTCCTGGCGCTGGATGCCGCAACAAAAGCGCAGCGCGCTGCTCTTGCGCTGGCACGAACTCATCATGCGTCATCAGTCCGACCTCGCGGGCATTCTGTCTCTCGAACAGGGCAAGCCGCTCGCCGAATCCAAAGGCGAGATTGCATACGCGGCGAGTTTCGTCGAGTGGTTCGCGAACGAAGCCAAACGTCTGACGGGCCGCACCATTCCCACGCATATCGACGGCGCACATCTCGGCACGGTGATGGAGCCGGTCGGTGTCGCCGCGCTCATCACGCCGTGGAACTTTCCGGTCGCGATGATCACGCGCAAGGCCGCCGCCGCCATCGCAGCGGGCTGTACCGTCGTCGTCAAACCCGCACACGAAACGCCATTCTCCGCGATCGCGCTCGCGCAACTCGCCGAAGAAGCTGGCTTCCCGCCGGGCGTGTTCAACGTCGTCATCGGCGAACCGCAAATGGCGATGGAAACGCTCGTCAGTGATACGCGTGTGCGCGCCGTGAGCTTCACGGGCTCGACGCGCGTCGGCGGTCTCGTGGCCAGGACAGCGGCGCAAGCGGGCATCAAGAAGCTCGCGCTGGAACTGGGCGGCAATGCGCCTTTCATCGTGACGGAAGATACGGACCTGGAACAGGCCGTGCGCGTCGCAGTGGGCGCGAAGTTTCAAACGTCGGGTCAGGATTGCTGCGCTGCAAACCGCATTCTCGTCGCGCGTCCGCTTTATGAACAATTCGTTGAACGCTATACGGAAGCGGTAAAAAAGCTGAAAGTAGGGACCGCATTCGAAGCGAATGTCGATGTGGGCCCGCTCATGCATCAGGCCGCATTCGATGCGACCGTCGCACGCGTCGAGGATGCGAAAGCGCAGGGCGCGCGCATCACCGTGGGCGGCAACGCGCATTCGCTCGGCGGCTGGTTTTATGAACCGACCGTCGTCGCCGATGCCAAACCAGGCATGCGCATTTACGACGAAGAGAACTTCGCGCCGATCTCCGCGATTTCCCCGTTCGATACGCTCGACGAAGCCATCACGCGCGCGAACGACACGGAGTACGGCCTCGCCGCCTACGTCTGCGCGAATCGCATCGACACGATCTTCCAGCTCGTGCGTCGGCTCGACTTTGCGATGGTGTCGGTCAATGGCGTGAAGTTCACCGGCGCGCCGAT
Source organism: Caballeronia jiangsuensis (assembly GCF_046030135.1). Lineage (NCBI taxonomy): Bacteria > Pseudomonadati > Pseudomonadota > Betaproteobacteria > Burkholderiales > Burkholderiaceae > Caballeronia > Caballeronia jiangsuensis. The sequence continues at coordinate 10,311 of NZ_JAQQDB010000058.1, read as the reverse complement.
TCCGTTCGGCGGCATGAAGGCATCGGGTCTCGGCCGCGAAGGCGGCGCTGAAGGCTTCGAGCCCTTCGTCGAAACGAAATACTTTTGCCTCGGCAATCTCGGCCTGCCGCTCACGAGCGCGGCCTGAAAGAAACATCCTCAAAGACACGCATCATCGAATCAAGGAGAAGCATATGACCCAGCAAAATCAATCGCTCGAGCAACTGTTCGCCGAAGACCGCGCGCATTTCATGCATCCATCGACGCATGCGCACGATCACGCCAGCGGCGCGCTGCCCGGCAAGATCGTCACGGGCGCGAAGGGCATCCGCATTCAGGATCATCAGGGCAAAAGTTATATCGATGCATTCGCGGGTCTCTATTGCGTGAACATCGGCTATGGCCGCACCGAAGTCGCGGAAGCGATCTATGAGCAGGCGAAAAAGCTCGCGTATTACCACACGTATGTCGGCCACTCGACGGATACGATCATCGAATTGTCCTCGCGCATCATCGACTGGTCGCCCGAAGGCATGAAGAAGGTGTACTACGGCATGTCGGGATCGGATGCGAACGAAACGCAGATCAAGATCGTCTGGTACTACAACAATGTGCTCGGCCGTCCGAACAAGAAGAAGATCATTTCGCGCGAGCGCGGCTATCACGGGTCGGGCATCGTGACGGGCAGCCTTACCGGATTGCCGAGCTTTCATCAGAACTTCGATCTGCCGATCGAACGCGTGAAGCACACGGTTTGCCCACACTGGTATCGGAAAGCGCCGGCCGGCATGAGCGAAGCGCAATTCACCGCGTATTGCGTGGAAGAACTGGAAAAGCTGATCGCGAAGGAAGGCGCCGATACGATCGCCGCATTCATCGCCGAACCGGTGATGGGCACGGGCGGCATCATCGCGCCGCCGCAAGGCTACTGGGAAGCGATCCAGGACGTGCTCAGGAAGCACGACATCCTCCTGATCTCCGATGAAGTCGTGTGCGGCTTCGGCCGTCTCGGCTCGAAGATGGGCGCGCAGCACTTCGGCATCAAGCCGGACCTCATCACCGTCGCGAAGGGCCTGACGAGCGCGTATGCGCCGCTGTCGGGCGTGATCGTCGGCGAGAAGGTGTGGGATGTTATCGAAAAGGGTTCGCAGGAATTCGGGCCGATGGGTCACGGCTGGACCTATTCGGGACATCCGATTTGCGCGGCCGCTGCGATCGCCAATCTGGATATCCTCGAACGTGAGAACCTCACGCAGAATGCCGCCGATGTCGGCGCGTATTTGCAGCAGCAATTGCACACGGCTTTCGATGCGCATCCGCTCGTCGGTGAAGTGCGCGGCGCGGGCATGCTTGCGGCGCTCGAATTCATGGCCGACAAGGACGCGCGCACGCCGTTCGATGCGGTGCTGAAGGTCGGCCCGAAGGTATCGGCGGCGGCGCTGGAACGCGGCGTGATCGCGCGCGCGATGCCGCATGGCGATATCCTCGGCTTCGCGCCGCCGCTCGTCACGACGCGTGCCGAAGTGGACGAAATCGTCGGTATCGTGAAGCAGGCCGTGGATGTGGTGGCGAACGAGGTGATCGGTTCGGCGCTCACGACTCAGGCGATCTGAGCTTTTTGCAACTGTGGTGGTAGCGAGGGCCCGCGAAAGATGCGGGCCTTTTTATTTGCCGCGAAGTGGTACGCGCGTTGCTGCATAGCTTTCGACCAGATCGAAAGGAGACTTACGATGAGCGATAGTGAAGAGAAGCGCCATCAGCAACCGCATTCGGCGCCTAATCCGAATGCGGCGGAAATCGAACCTGAGAATCAGCGGCTGGATCAACATCCGCATCAGACGGCGGAAGTGCCTTACGGCTCGGGCAATGAGCCGGAGGTCGCGGGCAAGGGTGGTTTCGACGCACAGGATGCGGAGCTTCCGCGTCCAGCGAATAAACATACGGAACCGCTGCAACGCAAATAAAGATCTTCCGATAGCCCCAAAAACAAAACGGCCACTTTTATGGCCGTTTTGTCATTTTCGATTAGCGGGTGGCTATGTACATCGTGATTTCGAAGCCGAAGCGCATATCGGTGAAACTCGGGGTTTCCCACTTCATAGAGCCTCCTTGTGCTTGATTGGCCAGACGGATGCCGGGCCATTGCGCGGTTCATCTGCTGCGGGCGCCGTGCAAAGCCGCGCATCCTAAATCGACGCTCTTTCATCCTAGCGCGATAACACATGATGCACGATTAGAAATTGCACCGGCGTTCATTTAATTTATCTATAGCGTCTGCCATCGATCGATTCGGGACAAGGGATTACCCTATACAGACAGTATTGCTCCGATAATAATGCCGCATCGCGATATCCGTTCAAAACTCGTGCGAGATCAGCCCGTACGCATTGCCTCGCGCATCACCGCGTCCGCGCTGTCGAAATGACGATTGGTCATCTTTTCGAGCACGGCGATGACTTCGCCGTCCGCGCCGTTGCTTTTCGCCAGCGCCATGAGCTTTTCCTTGCCCATCGGATAATCGGCGCCCTTGAGCGCGCGTGCGATCTCTTCCGGCGGCGGTTCGTCCGGATGTCGATGATTCTGCGAATGCGCGGGATGCTGTGCCATTTACGCCTCCTTTCGATTCGACGATAACGCTTACGAATCAGCAACGCGCGTACCCGTCGCGTCTGGAGGCTTATAAGCGCCTCATAGCGCCGCGCTTGCCGTAGTCGAACGCGGTGCGAGCGATGCGCGGGTGAGTGCGTCGAGCGGAAGCGGTTTGTCGAAGAAATAGCCCTGCGCTTGCGCCGCGCCCATGTCGCGTAGCACGGCGAGCGTAGCCGCATCCTCGACGCCTTCTGCTACGAGCGTCAGATCGAGCGATTCGGCCATGCGCACGATGGCCCGCACGATCGCCCGGCTGCGCGGACTTTCGGTCAGTTCAAGAATGAATGACTTGTCGATCTTCAGGCCCGTGAACTGATACTGGTGCACATAGCTGAGCGACGAGAAGCCGGCGCCGAAATCATCGAGCACCACGGACATGCCGTTGTCCGCGAGGCGCTGCATCGTGCGGCGCGCGAGCGCGGGTTCGGCGACGAGCGCGCCTTCCGTCAACTCGAGACATACGCGCGACGGCGATACGCGATAACGTCGCAATAGCGCGAGCACGTCATCGGCGAATTCAGGGCGCGTCATGCTATAGCTGGAGCAATTCACATGCACCGGCGGCCAGTGCGCAAAATGCGCATTGGAGAGAATCGCCGCAACGCGCTCGAGCATGTAGAGATCGAGCCTGCCGATGAGTCTCAAGCCTTCGACCGAAGGAAGAAACTCGCCCGGCCCGACGAGGCGTCCATCGGGCTGACGCCAGCGTATCAATGCTTCGAGCGCGACGACTTCGCCACTCTTCACATCGACGATAGGCTGAAAGTAGGGCAGCAGTTCGTCGTCGCGCTTGATCGCATTGCGCAGCGCGCCTTCGCGTTCCACCTGGTCCGACACCTGGCGTCGCAGTTCCTGATTGAACACGACGAAGCTGTCGCGGCCCGCGTTCTTCACGCGATACATCGCGGTATCGGCATCGCGCAAAAGATCCGCGGGCTCGGTATGGAACTGGCTGTCCGCACTCACGATGCCGATGCTGCACGACGAAAACACCACATGCTCTTCGATATGAAACGGCAGATCGAACGCGGCGAGAATGCGCTTCGCGATCGATACCGCATCGCGCACGTGCGCATTCGGCGAAAGCACGGCGAATTCATCGCCGCCCAGACGCGCGAGCAGATCCGTCGAACGCAGGCAATCACGAAGACGCGCGGCGGCTTGCACGAGCAGCATGTCGCCGAAGTGATGGCCGAGACTGTCGTTGACGACCTTGAAGCGGTCGAGGTCGATGAACATCACCGAAAGCTGTTCGTCGCGCGTCTGATAGTCACGCCATGCGCAACGCAACCTCTGCATCAGATGGCTGCGATTGGGCAGGCCCGTCAATGCATCGTGCGAGTTCTCGTAGAGAAGGCGCGCGTTGACATCGTCGAGTTCGCGCGTGCGGGCCTGCACGCGTGCTTCGAGTTCGAGGTTCGCGGCATGCAGCGCTTCGGCATCGCGACGGCGCGAGAGCGCGGTGTCGATATGGCGCGATACGAAGGTCAGCAATTCCTGATCGCGCAACGAATAGCGCACGAGCGGCGAATAGCTTTGCACGGCGAGCACGCCTCGCACGACGTCGCCATCGAAGAGCGGAATGCCGAGCCACGAGCGCAGGCGCACTTCGCTGTGCTCGATCTCGAATGCCCCCTCTTCGATGAGACGCAATGCTTCCGAATGATCGATGAGCCGCGCGCGCCGCTCGTGAATCACGTATTCCGTGAGGCCGCGCTGATTGCGTCGCGGTGCGGGGCGCTCCTGCACGATCTCATCGACGTAATACGGGAACGACACTTCTCCCGTCTTCGTTTCGAAGAGCGCGATATAGAAGTTGCGCGCATAGAGCAGCTCGCCGACGATACCGTGCAGGCTGCGAAAGAACTCCATCGTGTCGCCTGGACGGCTGGACAATTCGGCGATCTGATACAGCGCTGCCTGCAAGTGCTCGGAACGCTCGCGCTCCGCGATGCCATGACGCAGCGCCGCGTTGAGCTTCGACAATTCGGAGGTGCGCCGCGCGACCTGCTCTTCGAGATCGGCGCGGTGCAGGATACGGTCGAGCGCCATCGCCACATGGCGCGCGACGACGAGAAAGAGCGCGCGGTCCTCGGCGGTGTAGATGCGCGACACGTCGTAGACCTGCATTGCGAGCATGCCGAACACTTCGTCGCTGGCGTTCTTGAGCGGCGCGCCCATCCAGAACTCGGGGCGATCGCCGATGCAATAGAAACGGCCCGCGCGCTCGGCCGCGCAGATATCGGCCGCGGTGATGAAAAGCGGCTGCGCGCTCGTGAGCACCTGACCGGTCATCGATAGATGCGCCGGATTCAGAATGTCGTAGTTCTCTGCCGCGACGACATCGGTATCGATCACATCAACGTAATACGGATAGGTGACCCGGCCCGTCTTGCGATCGTAGAGCGCGAGATAGAAGTTCTCTGCGTCGATGAGCGTGCCGAGCCGTTCGTGTACGCCGCGCAGAAAATCGGCGCGCTCGGGCACGGAGCTCGCGAGATAAGCGATTTCATAGAGCACGCGCTGCGTGAGTTGCGCGCGCGCGAGAACATCGGCCTGCACGCGCTCGCCGAGCGTGCGCGCGAGTTCGGCGAGATGCGCGTCGTCGCGATGCGTGACAGGCGCGAGCAGCCAGCCGAGTGCGCTTTCGCCGCGCCCGGTTGGCCACGCATGCCAGCCCTGCGTCGCGCATAGGTCCGCGAGACGTTCTTCCGCGATGTCATGCGGCCATGCTTGCGCGTTGGGCAGCGGTGCATCGCCGCGCCGCTCCAGATGCAATTGCTCGCCCGCGCGATACCACGCCCATTGCTGCGGGCAGCCCGTCGCGGCGGCCTCGCGCAGCAAGGCATCGATCGATGGCGCGACGCGGGCGAAGACCTTATCGTCGGTCGCCGTCGCGGCTGCAGGTTCGACCGCGGTTGCGCGGGCAACCTGAGCGTCGTACGCGGGAAACACACTCATCGGCGCTCCAGGCCATATTGTCGCCACGGCGGGCGGTTCTCGTTCAGCGACTGCGTGCGCACGCGGCCCCGGGCGCGCGTCTCAAGCAAACGTTCTAAATGGGGTAACGGCAGCGAGCATACAGGCTTGAGTGCGCGGGACAAAAAAAGCCGGGGCGACGAAACAATATGGGCATTCATGCCGGATGTGCGGCGTCGGCGCGGTCGTGTCCGGTAAATCTCTCGCGATAAGCCTGCGGCGAAACGCCGAGCGAACGCAGAAAACCACGGCGCATGGTTTCTTCGGTGCCGAAGCCGCAGCGCGCGGCGACACGCTTCACGGGCAGCGCCGTATCGCCGAGCAGCCGCCGCGCCGCTTCGAGGCGCATGTGTTCGATCGAGCGCGCGGGCGTCGTGCCGGTCTGCGCGCGGTAATGGCGCACGAAGCTGCGCTCGCTCATGCCGACGCGCGCGGCCAGCACGCCGACCGATAAATCCGCCGCCAGGTTTTCGGCGATCCACGCGTGCAACTCGCCGAATCGTTCGCCCGATTTCTGCAGCGACAGCGCCGCGCTGAACTGCGCCTGCCCGCCGGGGCGCTTTAGAAACACGACGAGCTGGCGCGCGACGTCGAGCGCCAGCGCGCGCCCTAAATCGTCCTCGACGAGCGCGAGCGACAGATCGATGCCCGCCGTGACGCCGGCGGACGTCCACACGTCGCCGTCGCGGATAAAGATCGGATCGGGCTCGACGTGAACCGACGGAAAGCGCGTGGCGAGTTCCGCACAGCGCGTCCAGTGCGTGACCGCGCGGCGCTCGTTCAGGAGGCCCGCCGCCGCGAGCAGAAACGCGCCGGTGCAGACCGACGCGGTGCGCCGCGCGTGCGTCGAGCGCGCGCGCACCCAGTCGACCAGTTCGCGGTCATGCACCGCTCTGTGCACGCCCCATCCGCCCGCGACGATCAGCGTGTCGCACGCTTCGTTCGCGTCGGGCAACACGTCGCCGACGAGCCCCAGTCCCGCCGACGCTTTGACCGTGCCGCTTCGCGAAACGACGCGCGGACGATACGGCGGCGGCAAGCCCGCCGCCACGGCCAGATCGTTCGCCGACGCGAACACCTGCAAGGGACCGGCGACATCGAGCAACTGGACGTCAGGGAAGGCGAGCACGTCGATGGTGCGTGGGACGTCGGTCGGCATGGCGGTCTCCCGGAGCGAGAGAGGAATTGGCGGAAAACGTGGGTTCTGTGTCAACTTCGCCATAGCGTAGCGGCGTAGCATCGGTTCGTCTACTGCATACAATCGACCAAGGAGAAGACGATGACGCTACACATCGGCCTGTTGCTGTTCCCGCGCGTGCAGCAACTCGACATGACCGGCCCCTACGACGTTTTCGCGTCCATGCCCGACGTGAAGGTGCATCTCGTCGCAAAGACGGGCGAACCGGTGAAATCGAGCGCCGGCATGATTTTGACCCCCGACGCGACCTACGCCGATTGCCCCGCGCTCGACGTGTTGTGCGTGCCGGGCGGATCGGGCGTCGGCGATCTGATGGAGGACGAGGCGACGTTCGCGTTCCTTCGCAAGCAGGCGGCGAGTGCGCGATACGTCACGTCGGTGTGCACCGGTTCGCTCGTGCTCGGCGCGGCGGGCCTGTTGCGCGGCAAACGCGCGACGACGCACTGGGCGTATCACGAACTGCTCGCGGAACTGGGCGCCATACCGGTGCACGGACGCGTGGTGCGCGACGGCAACGCGTGTTTACCGGCGGCGGCATCACGGCGGGGATCGATTTCGCGCTGACGCTCGCGGCGGAACTCGTCGGCGAACACGAGGCGCAGGCGATTCAATTGCAGATGGAATACGCGCCCGCGCCGCCGTTCGATTCGGGCGATCCGGCGCACGCGCCCGCGGCTGTCGTCAGCGATGTGCGCGAACGGTGCGCGCCGTCGCTGGCGCAGCGTGGCGCGGTCACGGCGCGCGTGGCGGAGCGGCTGAAACTTAATGCGTAATGCAAAACGCATCATGCAAGAAGGTTCAATGCATGCGTAATGCAAAACGCCAAACGATCAAAACCGCTTCTGCATGAAATAGCGTGTGTGGCCGGCGTGAAAATCGGCGAGTTCGCCGAAGGTCTCGTAACCGCGGCGCGCATAGAGTGCGCGCGCCGCGGGGTTGACCGTGTCGAGCCACGCGGCGCGGCAGCCGCGTTTTTTCGCCTCGTTTTCGGCGGCTTCGAGCGCGCGTGCGCCGAGTCCGGCGCCGCGCGCGTCTTCGCGTATCCACAGCCATTTCACGAAGAGCCAGTCCCACGCGGTGTAGCCCGCGAGCCCGCCCAGAAAATCGTCGTCGCGGTACAGCGACACGGCGAGATCGCGCTGCTGGCTCGGCCCGAGTCGCGCGCGATTGAATGCGGCGAGGCCGCCCGCGACGTCCTGCTCGAAGGTCGCGTCGATCCAGTCGGTCACCGCGAGCGTGACGTCCGCGCTCATATCGCGTCGCTCAGCTCTGCGCGGCCGGTGCAACCGATGCGCCCTTGATGCCGTGCCGCGCGAGCGCCTCGGCGACGAAGCCCGAGCGTTTCACATCCTCGACGAATTCGCTCAGATAGCGTGCGGCTTCGTCACCGCGCATCTTCGACAAGCCCATTGCCTGCTGGATCACCATGAAACGTCCGTCGAGAAGACGCAGGCCGGGCGTGCGCGCCGCATCGGCTTCGAGTTGCTGCTTCACGCCCGCCGCGACTTCGAGGTTATCGCGCAGAAACTCTTCGACCACCGTTTGCGACAACGCGGTGCGCACGATCTGCGCATGCTTGATCTCACGCGTGAGAAAGAGATCGTATGCGCTGCCCTTGCCGACCATGATGCGGTTACCTTCGCGATCGACGTCTTCGTTGCGCGTGAGCGGCGACGCATCGCGCACGAGATAGCAACCTTCGATCAGCACGTAAGGCGCGGTGAACGCGATGCCCGCGCCGCGCAGCGGATCGATCGCGAAGAAGCCGATGTCGGCGCCTCCGTTCGTGACGGTTTCGACCGACTCCGCGGCGCGGTCGAACGACGTGAACGCGACGGGCACGCCGAGCCGCGACGCGAGCTCGCGCGCGATATCCACCGATACACCGCCCGGCTCGCCGCTGCCGGTCCGGTGCGCGAGAATCGGATTGCCGAGATTGATCGATGCGCGCAGCGCGCCCGTCGGCACGAAGGCATTCAGCAAGGAAGAGGAAAGAGTCATGGTGTCCGTCGATTGAATGAAGGGAAGTGGCCACACGAGCAATCCGATGCAGAATACGCGAACCGCAACCGCTCTGGCAAAGGAACGACATGCAACGCACACGCATCGACAGCCGGGAATTGATCGCGCGCCTGAAGCTCGAACCGCATCCCGAAGGCGGATTTTTTCGCGAGACGTATCGCGCGAGCGGCAACGTCACGCGCGAAAACGAAGGCGAATTGCGTTCGGCGTCGACCGCGATCTACTTCCTGTTATGCGACGGCGCGCATTCCGCATGGCATCGCATCCGCTCCGACGAAGTCTGGCATTTTTATGCAGGCGATCCCATCGACGTGCATGTGCTCGATGCACACGGCACGCTCGTCACCCATCGTCTCGGCAACGCGCTCGAACATGCGGATACGGTGTTTCAGGCGGTCGTCAAAGCGGGCGACTGGTTCGCGGCCGAGTGTCGCGATGAAGAGGGCGCGGCGCTCGTCGGCTGCACGGTCGCGCCGGGCTTCGAGTTCAGCGAGTTCGAACTCGCGGTGCCGGGCACGCTGGAAGCACGTTATCCGCAACATCGCGAACTGGTCGCCCGGCTCGGCCCCAAACCATGACGATGCGAGTGCGGTTATCATCGCGCGCATCATCGACAACGACACAAGGTCAGGCATGAGCGGAGTGCGCCGGGGGATTCAATCGATCGAAGTCGGGGGCGCGCTTTTGCGTGCGCTGGTGGATCATGGCGGGCCGATGTTACTCGGCGATCTCGCCAGGAAGGCGGGCATGCCGTCGGCGAAGGCGCATCCGTATCTCGTGTCGTACGGTAATCTCGGGCTGATTCAGCAGGACGCCGCGACGGGCCGATACGAGCTCGGGCCGTTCGCGTTGCAAATGGGGCTGATCAGCCTGCAGCGCGTCGATCCGGTGCGTCTCGCGATCGCGGAAGTGGCGAACATGACGCCGGGTATCGAGCATACGGTCGCGCTCGCGAGCGCGGGCAGCTATGGACCGACCATCGTGCATATTCAGCAGGCGAGCGTGCCGATCCACGTGACGATGCGCACGGGCACGGTGATGTCGCTGTTGCAGACCGCGACGGGCCGCGCATTCGCCGCGTATCTGCCACCCATGACGGTCGATGCGCTCGTCGCGATCGAGCGCGCGGGCGCGTTGCAGATCGGTGCGGGGCGTCGCGACTATACGCGTGCGCAGATCGACGCGATGCTCGGCGAAGTGCGCGAGCATGGCATCGCGAGAGCGATCGACGAACCGGTCGCCGGGATCAGCGCGATCAGCGCGCCGGTGTTCGATCACACGCGCAATATCGTGCTCGCGATTACGGCGATCGGACCGAGCGGGTCGTTCGATGGTGCCTGGGATGGGGGCATCGCGAGGGCGCTGCACGCGTGTGCGCTGCGCGTGTCGAAGATGTTGGGGTTTGTTGCGGTCTGATTTTCGGCGAATTTCGAAAGCGAGCGTGGGTGTGGTGGGTTTGTTTCGCCGGATCCCGGATTCGCGGT
>NZ_JAQQDB010000057.1:0-41243 GCF_046030135.1 Caballeronia jiangsuensis | reverse complement strand
ACTTTCTTTGCAGCAGCAAAGAAAGTGACTGCCGCCCCGCACAGGGGCAGTGCTAATAGACCGACCCGATAACGGGATCCGGCGAAAAAAAACCAAACCTCATCCCCCCAACGCCCCCTTCACCGCCGAGACCCGCGCATCATGCACGGCATCCTTGATCCTGGAAGGCTGATCCGCAAACTCCTGCGCGACCGCCCCCGCATCGACCGCCCGCGCTGCGACCAGCGCCTCCCTCAGCCGCTCCGCCTGCGGATAAGCCTGCTGCTCCAACCCGAGCCGCCCGCGCGCATCCGCAAGACACGCTTGCAGCGCTTCAGCAAACCGCGCCGGCTTGCGCAAGGCATCCGAGCGTTCAAACAGCCTGACAAGCGCCGCCGCGCCCATCTCCATGACGCGATGAATATTGCCGTGCTCACGCGCGACGAGCATCGCCAGATCGCGGCATTCGTTCGGCACGCGCAACCGCTCGCAAAGCGGCCGCAACAGATCGACGCTTCGCCCCTCATGGCCGATATGACGCGGCAAGATGTCCTCCGGCGTCGTCGCCTTACCAAGGTCGTGCGTGAGCGCCGCAAAGCGCACCGGCAACGCGAATCTCTGCGACGCAGCGTAGTCGAGCACCATCATCACATGCACGCCCGTATCCACTTCCGGGTGATAGTCCGCGCGCTGTGGCACGCCCCACAAGGCATCGACTTCCGGAAGAATCCGCGCGAGCGCGCCGCATTCGCGTAGCACCTCGAACATGCGCGACGGCTTCGTCTCCATTAGTCCGCGCGACACTTCCTGCCATACGCGCTCGGGCACGAGCGCATCGACCTCGCCCGCCGCGACCATCTTCTTCATCAGTTCGGCAGTTTCCGGCGCGACATCGAAATCCGCGAAACGCGCCGCGAAGCGCGCAAGCCGCAGAATGCGCACCGGATCTTCGATGAACGCATCGCCAACATGCCGGAACAGCTTGTCCCTGAGATCGGCCGCGCCGTTGAACGGATCGATGACCGGCCCGGTCAGCTCGCCCGCCGGCGTGACCTCACGCGCCATCGCGTTGATCGTGAGATCGCGCCGCGCCAGATCTTCCTCGAGCGTCACATCGGGCGAAAAGTAAAACTGGAAGCCGTGGTAGCCCGCCGCCGTCTTGCGCTCCGTGCGCGCGAGCGCGTATTCCTCGTGGGTCTCGGGATGCAGAAAAACCGGAAAGTCCTTCCCGACCGGCCGATATCCCTGCGCCACCATCTGCTCGGGCGTCGCTCCCACGACGACGTAATCGCGATCCACCACGGGCACGCCCAGCAACGCGTCGCGGATCGCGCCGCCTACTGCGTAGATGTTCATCGCGCTTCCTCGCGCGCGCCCTCGATCCACGCGGCGACCGCCGGCAGCGCCGTGACGCGCTTCGCGTATTCGAGCGACGTCGCGCTCAGTTCAGGCGCGTAAGTGTTGAAGCGCATGACGACCGGTGCGAACATCGCATCCGCGATGCCGAACTCGCCGAACAAGAACGGCCCGCCCGACGCGGCCAGGCATTCCGCCCAGATCGCCTCGATGCGCGCGATATTCGCGAGCGCGCCCGGCGTCGCGCCCGTGCCCGGCGCGTGCGTCGTGATTTCCATCGGCATGTTCTGGCGTAGGTCCGCGAAACCCGCGTGCATCTCCGCGCTGATGCTGCGGGCGCGCGCGCGAGCGGCGGCGTCGCGCGGCCACATCGCATGCTCGGGGTGCTGCTCGGCAATCGTCTCGACGATCGCGAGCGATTCCCACACCGAATCGCCCGCATCGGTGATGAGGCACGGCACCTTGCCGGACGGCGAAACGTCGAGAATCTTCGATTTCGTGTCAGGTCGGCCGAGACGGATCAGCGTCTCATCGAACGGGATGCCGAAATGTTTGAGCAGCACCCACGGCCGCATCGACCAGGAAGAGTTGAACTTGTCACCGATAACGAGTTTCATGCGATCACAAAAAGAAAATTAACGATGCGCCGTGGCGCGAAATGCGTTGAAGCGCGAACGCGTCGAATTGCCGGAAAGATAAAGCGGCGCGATGGTCTCGATGCTCGCCGGCTCGTCGATGCCCAGTTCCGGCGCAAGCGGCCCGCTCGCGACGTTCGGCGTTTTCATCGAATCGAGATTGTCGCGCGAGATGATGGGTTGGCCGGGCGCCATTTCCATGGTCATCGCCTGAAGGCGGCCGAGGCTCTCCGGCAGCTTGATGATGCGCGAATGCTTGCCGATGGTCGCGCCGGAGAAGCGCACGAGTTCCGCCAGCGTGTAGACGCCCGGACCCGCGAGTTCGTAGACGTGGCCGTTGGCGGCGTCGAGATCGAGCACGTTGACCATCGCCTTCGCCACATCGCCGACGAACACCGGCTGGAACTGCGCATCGGCGCATGCGAGCGGAATCACCGGGAATATGCGCTCGAGGAACGCGAACTGATTGAGCAGATTGTCCTCGGGACCGAACACGACGGAACTGCGGAAAATGGTCCAGTCGAGTCCCGACTCGCGGACGATCTTCTCGCCATCGCCCTTCGAGCGCAGGTACATGCTCGGACCTTCGCTGTCCGCGCCTATCGCGCTCATGTGCAGGAGACGCCGCACGCCCTTCGCCGCACACGCGGCGGCGATCTTGCGCGGCAGCTCGACATGCGCCTTCGCGAACTCGGGTCCATACGGGTCGTCGCGATGCCCCTGGAGAACGCCGACGAGATTGATCACCGCATCGCTCTGTTCGATGAACGCGGCGAGTTGCACGGGATCGTGCACGTCGGTCTCGATGACATCGATGGGCAAAAGCGTGAGATGCGCGGCGTTGATGCGCCGTCGGGTCGCGATCCGCACGGTCTTGCCGAGATCGACGAGCGCATTGACGAGATGACTGCCGATGAAACCCGAACCGCCGATCAGCGCTACATGTTGGTGTCGCATAGTTCGCCTCTTGGGTCGCGGCCTGACGAATGCGGCTTCAGTTCAGAACGGCGGGGCCGAAAATGAAAACGCCCGCGCGTCCTGCCATGCGACGCGCGGGCGTGAGGTTTCGTGTCCGGACGGTCAGGGTGCGATATAGCCCAGACGCGCCTTCAACGACTGCGGACGGCCTTCGAACAGCGCTGCATAGTAGACGGTGTTCGACAGCACGTTCTTCACGTAATCGCGAGTCTCGGTAAACGGGATCGTTTCAGCAAATACCGCGCCTTCCACCGGTGCACGCAAGCCCTGACGCCACTGGCTCGGGCGGCCCGGCCCGGCGTTGTAGCCTGCGGTGGCGAGTACGGCCGAGTTGTCGAATTGATTGTAGATCATCGACAGGTAATTCGTGCCGAGCAGGATATTGGTGTTGATGTCGTTCATCTGCGCGCGCGATACCGGACCAAGACCGATCTTCTTCGCGACGAGTTGCGCCGTGCCGGGCATCAACTGCATGAGGCCGCCCGCGCCGACTTCCGAGCGCGCGTTGATGATGAAGCGCGACTCCTGACGGATCAGGCCATACGCCCATTCGATGTCGAGACCGGTGTTCTGTGCATCGCGCTCGACGATATCGCGGAACGGCGACAGATAGCGCAGCGTGAAATCGTGCTCCGCCTTCGTCTTGTCCGCGGTGTTGACGGTCCGGTCGAACAGCTCGATGCGTTTCGCGTACTGCGCGGCCGCGATCAGTTGCCGGTCGGTCATGGTGCGCAGCGGCCAGTTCCATTCACGATTGCCTTCGAGACGCATGTTCAGCGCGTAGAAACGCTGCGACAGCGCGAAACCCGGCACCGACTGCATCTGCGCGATCTCGGCGTCCGACACCGTGGTCCGCGGCGGCACGTTGATCTTCTGGCCGAGCTCTTCGAGCGCGAGCTGGCCGTAGAAGTTGTACTGATCCGCGATGCTCTGGAATTCCTGGTTCGCCGTGGCCGTGTCGCCGGCCTGCTTCACTGCGCGCGCGTGCCAGTAGACCCACGCGGGCTGGGCGCGCAAGCTCGGCGGCATCTGCTCGATGGACCAGCGCACCATGTTCCAGCCGCCGACGAGCAACGCACTGCGCGTGCGCCATTCGTACGCCGGGTTCGACAATTGCGCGTTCGCCGACAGCCGATACCAGTCCGCCGCCGACGGCATGCGCTTGAGCGCCGCCTGATAGCCGATGGTGCCCCAGCCGACCGCGCGTTCAGCCGGCGTCAGACTCGGCGCGACGGAGGTGAAGGTGGCGGCGGCCATCGCCGGATCGTTGCGTGCCATGCGCGTGATCGCGAGCAGCGTCAACTGATGCGCCGGGGTGTTGGGCATCACGCCGCGCGCGATATAGAGCGGCGGTTTGTTGACGGCGTCGTCGAGGAGCGAATCCTTCGGCTTTTCCTGGCCGAGCGCCTCGACGATGTTCGAGCCGGTCGTCGTGTAGTTCTGCTCGTAGGCGAGACGGATCTGCTGCCAGATGTCGTCGCTCGTGAACTGGCCGGACTCCGCGAGCGCACCGATCAGGTCGATGCAGCCGTCGCCGTACCATTTCGGCTCGACGAGCAGCGCGCGCGCCGCATCCGCGACGTTTTCGCCGCGCGACATGCGCGCTTCGAGCGCGTAGCACTTGACCTGCGTGTCGTCATTGAGAACGAAACGGGAATATTGCTGCTCGAAGTTCTTCCAGTCGTGACGGCTGCCGAGCACGACGAGATAGTCGTTGCGCATGCGGTCGGCGATCGCCTGGCCGTCGTAACGCTGCAGGAACGACAGCACCGGCGCGTCGGGCGCGTCGATGCGCGCGTGGCCTTGCGAATCGAAAAGCTGCGGCTTGATCGTGAAGTATTCGATATAACTCGGCGCCGGATAGTCCGGAATCTGCGCGGCGAGCGCGGCAGCCTTGCCGGCATCGTTCGTGCGAGCGGCATCGCGCAATTGCAGGAAGATGCGGTCGTCGGACGTGGGCGAGAGATCGGCATCGGGACGGACGGCGGAAGCAGTTCCGCAGGCGACGAGCGTCGCTGCTGCAAGGGCTGCGCCGACCACGAGATATACTCGGTTGAGGCGTTTTGACATCTTATTTCTGGAGCGCGAGGTGGTCCTGAGATCGGAGGAAAGCATAGCACGCAACGTTTGCGATCAACCCAAGAGCGAACCGAAAAGCGCATTGCGCGCAACGCTTCTCGCGACCCGCGAGGCGCAGAGCGAGCAAGCCGGCCACGCCGCGAAGAACGAAGCGCTCGCGCGGCGCATCGAAGAGGTGCTCGCGCGGCACGACACGCGGTGCGTCGGCTTCTACTGGCCGGTCGCGGGCGAGTTCGACGCACGCGACGCGCTCACTCGCTGGCTCGCCGCCGACGATGCGCGCGGAGCCGCGCTGCCGGTGGTCGTGAAACCACATGCGCCGATGGTGTTTCACGCGTGGAGCGCGCACGCGCCGATGAAGGAAGGCCGCTACCGGATTCCGGTGCCCGCTGAAGAGCGGGTTGTCGTGCCGGAACTGCTGCTGATTCCGTGCGTCGGTTTCGACGCGGATCGATATCGGCTGGGGTATGGCGGCGGCTATTACGATCGCACGCTCGCCGCGTGGCCGAATGGCGAGCGGCCTGTGACGGTCGGCATCGCGTATGAATCGGGCAGGTGCCGCACGTTGCCGCGCGAGGCGCACGACATGCCGCTCGACGCGATCGTCACCGAATCCGCGATCTACTAAAGCGATGCCGCCGCGCGTGCGGCGGTATCGTAGAGGCCGGATGCATTGCGCATCAATTGCGCGGCCTCGCCGATCTGCTCGTTGGTGAGACCGCTTTCGCGCAACGTCTCGATAAGGCACGCCTCACGCACTTCGCGATACTTGCCGCACAATTCTCGTCCCGCCGGCGTCGCGGAGAAGAACACTTCCTTGCCGGATTTCTCGCTTTGCACGTAGCCGCGCGCGACGAGTTTCTTCAGTGCATACGTGGCAACGTGTGTGTCCTCGATGTTCAGCACGAAGCAGATGTCGGCGAGCTTCTTCTTGCGGTCGCGATGGCTCACGTGATGCAGCAGCGACACTTCCACCGCCGTCATGTCCTTCGCGCCCGCCGCGGACATGCAACGCACCATCCAGCGATTGAACGCGTTGCCCGCCATGATGAGGCCGTACTCGAATTCCGACAGTTCCGCGCTGGCTTCGGAGACGAGATGCTCGGACGAGACGATTTTGGTGGGATGACGCGGCATGGCGGTGACCGATTTGCAGTGCGTTGGAGTGTAGCGCAACGTTATTTTCGCGAGCGAAGCGCGCCTCGGCAAAAACGTGAATTGATAATTTCTTGATAATTTATTGACAATGTACCATTCTGCGACGGCGCGAAGAGCATCGAACAGACGAATTTCGCGTCCCTGCAAAGGCAAATTTGAGGCATGACAAGACCACGTATTCACTCGCTGGGCGACGCCGCGCTCGTATGCGAAGCCGCGCCGCCCGCCACGCTCGACTGCCAGCGCCGCATCTGGGCGCTGGCGGAACGCGCGCGCCTCATGCCGCACGTCGTCGAAGTGGTGCCGGGCATGAACAATCTGACGATCGTGTTCGATCCCCTCGTGGCGGACTATGAAACGCTCGCCGCCGAGCTGGAAAGCGGCTGGGACGCCGCCGAGCCGACCGACATGGAGAGCGCCGAAATCGAGATTCCGGTGCGCTACGGCGGCGCCGACGGCCCGGATCTCGCTGCGCTCGCGAAGCACACGGGGCTTTCCGTCGACGAAGTGGTGAAGCGTCATACGCAAGCCGAATACGTCGTGTTCTTTCTCGGCTTTCAGCCGGGCTTCGCCTATCTCGGCGGGCTCGATCCCGCGCTCGCGATGCCGCGCCGCGCCGAGCCACGTCTCGAAGTGCCGGCGGGATCGGTCGGAATCGGCGGGGCGCAAACGGGCATTTATCCGGCGGCGTCGCCGGGCGGCTGGCAGTTGCTCGGACGCACGGAACTGAAGCTTTTCGATCCGGCCAGAAATCCGCCGACGCTGATGCAGCCCGGCGACCGCGTGCGCTTCACGGCGCTGGAGGTGCGCACATGATCGACGTGATTCGCGCGGGCGTGCTCACGTCCGTCCAGGACCTCGGACGACGCGGCTACCGGCATCTCGGCGTGAGTTCCGGTGGCGCGCTCGATGCGCTGTCGCTGGAAATCGGCAATCGCATCGTCGGGAACAGGGCGGATGCGGCGGGCATCGAGGTCACGTTCGGGCCGACGGTTCTGCGCTTCAAGCACGCGACGCGCGTTGCCATTACCGGAACCGATTTCGGCGCGACGCTCGACGACAAGCCCGTCTATTCGTGGTGGAGCCTGCCCGTGCGCGCGGGTCAGGAACTGACGCTGCGCGCGGCGAAGCGCGGCATGCGCTGCTATGTGGCGATCGCGGGCGGCATCGATGTCCTGCCGATGCTTGGCTCGCGCTCGACCGATCTCGCCGCGTGCTTCGGCGGCCTCGGCGGACGCGCGCTGCGTGACGGCGACCGCTTGCCGGTCGGCGTGCCGCAGCCGCACAAGGGCATCGCGTTTTCGCCGGAAGAGCCCGCGTTCGGCGTGAAGGCGCCTGCATGGTGCAAGTTCGTGCTCGTCGACGAACCCGTGCGGCGCGGCCGACATTCGCCGGGACTCGCGTGGGCAGTGCCGATCCGCGTGCTGCGCGGCCCGGAATACGACAGCTTCAGCGACGCGGCGCAGGAGAGCGTCTGGAACGAGGAATGGACCATCACGCCGAACAGCAACCGCATGGGCTTTCGCCTCGCCGGCACGGCGCTCGAACGGCGCGAAAAGATCGAACTGCTGTCGCACGCGGTCTTGCCCGGCACGATCCAGGTGCCGCCGAACGGCCAGCCGATCATTCTGATGGGCGACGCGCAGACCACGGGCGGCTATCCGAAGATCGGCGCGGTGATCAGGGCGGATTTGTGGAAGCTCGCGCAAGTGAAGCTGAACGGCGGCGTGCGCTTCATCGAGACGTCGGTGGAAGAGGCGCGTCACGCGCTCGCCGACGAGCGGCAATACGTGAGCCAGGTGGAAACGGCCATCGCGATGCACGAGGAGCGCATCGCGCGCGCGGGCTCCTGAATCGAAAGCCGCGCGACAGACGCGGCGCATCACTTCAACATTCAACGGAACGACTGCACAAAACATCATGGAAATCGATCTCAATGCCGATCTCGGCGAAGGCTGCGGCTCCGATGAAGCGCTGCTCGATCTCGTGAGTTCCGCGAACATCGCGTGCGGATGGCATGCGGGCGGCGCCACCGCGATGCGCGATTGCGTGCGCTGGGCCGTCGAGAAGGGCGTCGCCATCGGCGCGCATCCGAGCTTCAACGATCCCGAAAACTTCGGCCGCAAGGAAATGGATCTGCCGCCCGAGGAAATCTACGCGGGCGTGCTGTATCAACTCGGCGCGCTTTCGGCGATCGCGCAGGCGGAAGGCGGGCGCATCGCGCACGTGAAGCCGCACGGCGCGCTCTATAACCAGGCGGCGAAAAGCACCGCAATCGCCGATGCGATCGTCTCCGCCGTGCACGACTTCGATCCGTCGCTGCTCGTGTTCGGGCTCGCGAACAGCGGGCTCGTCGAAGCGGCGCGGCGCGCGGGACTGATCGCGATCGAGGAAGTGTTCGCGGATCGCGGTTATCGCGCGGACGGCTCGCTCGTGCCGCGCAAGGAGCCGGGCGCGCTGCTCGACGACGAAAACCTCGTGCTCGACCGGACGCTCGCGATGGTGCGCGAGCAGCGCGTGCGGGCCGTGTCCGGCGAATGGGTGCCGCTCAACGCGCAGACGATCTGCCTGCACGGCGACGGCGCACACGCGCTCGAATTCGCCCGACGCATTCGCGACGCGCTCGCCGATGCGGGCATCGAAGTACGCGCCGCGCATGCCGCCGCATAGAACGCTTTCAGCAGCAGATTGAACGCCCCGTCGAAGCGGGGCGTTTTAGCAAGCGAGCGCCCGATTCGAGGCGCGTTTACTACCTGTCGGTGTGGAGATCTCAATGACAAATGCAGTCAACTTATGGCCGCTCATCGGTGTGGCCGTCATCATCGCGGGCTTCGTGCTGCGCTTCAATCCGATGCTGATCGTCGCGGCCGCCGCGATCATCACCGGCTTCGCGGCGCACTTTCCCGTCGAACGCATTCTGACCGCGATCGGCAGCGGCTTTTTGAAGACGCGCAACATTCCGCTCATCATTCTGTTGCCGCTCGCGGTGATCGGCCTGCTCGAACGGCACGGCCTGCGCGAGCGCGCGCAGATGTGGATTTCGAGCATCAAGGCGGCGACGGCGGGCCGCCTGCTGATCGTCTATCTGTTCGTTCGTGAAATCACCGCGGCGGTCGGCCTGACGGGACTCGGCGGTCATCCGCAGATGGTGCGTCCGCTGCTCGCGCCGATGGCCGAAGGCGCCACCGAAGCGCGCTACGGCAAGCTCTCCGACGCGATGCGCCACAAGTTGCGCGCCTATTCGGCCGCCACGGACAACGTCGGCCTGTTCTTCGGCGAGGACATCTTCGTCGCGTTCGGCGCGATCGTGCTGATGGTCACCTTTTTGAAGGAAGCGGGGATCGTCGTGGAGCCGATGCATGTCGCCGTCTGGGGCATCCCGACTGCGATCTGCGCGTTCCTGATCCACGGCTTCAGGCTCTGGCTGCTCGATCGCAGGCTCGCGCGCGAGCTCGAAGCGCTTACGCGCAATGGCGTGGGAGAGAAAGCATGACGCTCACGATCAACTATCTCTTCTATCTGGTCGGCATCATCCTGCTGGTCGTCGGCGGGATGATTCTCACCGACAAGGCGCATCCGAAGCGATTCAGCGCGGGCGTGTTCTGGCTCATTTACGCGTTGATCTTTCTCGTCGGCGACTGGATTCCGGTTCCGGTCGTGGGCGTGCTCGTCGTGGCGATGGCGCTGATCGCGGGTCTCGGCGGCGTCACGGGCGCGAAGCCCAAGATGCTCTCCGAGCAAACGCGCCGCCAGAGCGCCGTGCGGCTCGGCAACAAGCTCTTCGTGCCCGCGCTGACGATTCCGATCGTCACCGTGATCCTCACGCTCGGCGCGAAGTACCTCGTGTTCGGCGGCGTGCCGCTGATCGAGCTGAAGAACGTGACGCTGATCGGCTTCGGCGTCGGTTGCGTGATCGCGCTTGCGATTGCGTGCGTGATGACGCGCGATACCGTCGGCCAGTCGATGCGCGAGACGCGCCGCCTCATCGATGCGCTTTCGTGGGCCGCCGTGCTGCCGCAGATGCTCGGCATGCTCGGGCTCGTGTTCTCGGATGCGGGCGTGGGCAAGGCGGTCGCGCATGTGACGACCGCGTACGTCAACATGGATTACCGGCTCGTCGCGGTGGCGGTGTATGTGGTCGGCATGGCGCTTTTCACGATGGTCATGGGCAACGGCTTCGCCGCATTTCCGGTGATGACGGGCGGCGTCGGCGTGCCGATTCTCGTCGGCGTGTTCCACGGCAATCCCGCGACGATGGCCGCGATCGGCATGTTCTCCGGCTACTGCGGCACGCTCATGACGCCGATGGCCGCGAACTTCAACATCGTGCCGGCGGCCTTGCTGGAGCTTCCGGACAAGAACGCGGTGATCAAGGTGCAGGTGCCGACCGCGCTCACGCTCATGATCGTCAATATCTTTCTGTTGAACTGGTTGATGTTCATCTGAACGACAGCGCTTGACCTGTGCGTGCCGATCGCGGAATGACGCCGCGATCCGCACGCACGCTCGCAACACCCCCTTCCCCCGCCTCCCAGCCACATTTTTTCTTCGTGGCAAACATTTCTCCAATTTCGTGGACGCACGTCTGCATGCCGCTGACGATGAGCGGCAATTAAGAATGTGCTTATATCTGCTCGCAGGCTGCTTGTCGCAGACTCTGGCGCCCTCACTGCTCTGAAAAGCATCGCGTGCTTCTGGAGTTGATTGAGGACATCGGTTCGCCCTTTGTGCCGTTTTATGCGGACATTGACGAGCCGGTTTTCCGTCACCGATCCCGTCATGCGTTTGCCGAGTTATTCCCATCTGCTCGCTTTATCCGCGAGGCCTGATCTGCTGCTTCGCCTGCTCGAGACGATCGTCGTCGCGGCCAGCGCGCTCACAGCCCAACGGATCTTCGGACACAGCGTAACCGCCGGTTATGACAGCGCGGTCGCCGCCTTCGCGATCATCTTCGCGTGGAGCGCGTTGTCCGGGTTCTACGTGAAGAGCCCGATGCGCCGCGTATCGCTGCCGCGCGCCGTGCTCCTTCCGGCGCTCGGCTGGGTGCTCTGCGAGGTCGGCGCGGTGTGCATCATCAAATGGATGAATGGCGAATACCAGCCTTCGCGCGCTTGGCTCGCCGGCCTTTTTCTGCCGACGGCCATCGGCGTGATGCTGTGCCGCGTCGTCGACCGGATCGCCGGTGCGCGCCGTGTGCGTCGCGTCTCGGTGGCGGTGGTCGGGCGCGGCGAGCGTTGCGCGGCCTTCGTGCAACGCATCGCCGCCATGCCCGATTCGGCGTGCCGCGTCGAGGCCCTCTTCGACATGGACGCCGATGCCGACGCGACAGTCGGCGGCGTCGCGCTCTTTCACGACATCGACACGTTCGCCGCCCGCGTGCGCGAGCAGCGCGTCGACGAAGTGCGGCTCGCGCTGCCGCTCACGGACGAAGCAACGCTGCTGCGCTTTCTCGATGTCTTCCGCGACGACCTGCTGAACATTCGCTTCGTTCCGGAGATCGACCAGCTCACCCGTTTCCGGGGCGAAGCCGCCGGCCTCGACTCCACCTTTGCGATCAATCTCGTCGCCGTGCCGCTGACGGCACGTGCGCTCGCCAGCAAGGCGATATTCGACCGGATCTTCTCCTTTTGCACGGTCGTCGGGATGTCGCCCGTGTTCGTTGCGATCGCGCTTGCCGTCAAGTTGTCGTCGCCCGGTCCCGTGCTGTTCACGCAGCGGCGCCAGGGCGCGAACGGCACGCCCTTCGACATCTACAAGTTCCGCACGATGCACACGCACGCGACCGACGACGGTCTCGTCGTGCAGGCCACGCGCGACGACCCGCGCATCACGCGCGTGGGTGCGTTTCTGCGTCGCACGAGCCTCGACGAACTGCCGCAGTTCTTCAACGTGCTGCGCGGCGAGATGTCGGTCGTCGGTCCTCGTCCGCATGCGATCGAGCACGACGCGCTCTATCAGCACGTCGTCGACGGCTATATCCATCGCTACCGCATCAAGCCGGGCATCACCGGCTGGGCGCAGATCAACGGCTTGCGCGGCGAGACCGATTCCGTCCAGAAGATGCAGCGGCGCGTCGAACACGATCTCTACTACCTCAGCAACTGGTCGTTCGCGCTCGACATGCGCATCGTGCTCGCGACCATCACGCGGGGCTTCGTTCATCGCAATGCGTATTGATTCGCAGGACTTATTCATGAAGGACTCCTTTCCACGCACCGCCGCGGCCATCGCGCTGGTGGCAATGTTGAGCGCGTGTCAGTTCGCGCCTGGCTTTCGCATGCCGGTCAGCGCCGACGCGACCGCGAGCGACGGCGATGCCGGCCCGCATATCGAGGCCACCGCCGCGACGCCCGCGATCCCCGTCACGGAACTCGATCTCGCGCTCGCCAAGCGTTATGCCGACCAACGCAAGGCAAACCGGGACGGGCAGGCGAAGCGGCTGTTCGGCGCGCCGGCTGTCTACACGGTCGGCGCGGGCGACGTGCTGCAAATCGTCGTCTGGGATCACCCGGAGTTCGCGGCGGCGCTCGGCGCCGGCCAGAGTCAGGGGCCCGCGAAAACGAGCGATCCGGCGGCCGGTTTCGTCGTCGATCAGAAGGGCAATCTGCGCTTTCCTTACGCAGGCACGCTGGGGGTCGCCGGATTGCGCACCGATGAGATTCAGCAAAAGCTCGCCGCCGCGCTATCGACTTATCTCGTCAAGCCGCAAGTCACCGTGCGGATGGCGTCGTATCGCGCGCGTCAGGTCTATGTCGACGGCCAGGTGCGCGATCCCGGCGCGATTTCGCTGACAGACGTGCCGCTTAGTTTCTACGACGCGATCGCGCGCGCCGGCGGCTTCAACGACAACGCCGATCAGAGCGACGTCGTGCTGGTGCGCGGCGGCGATGCGTATCGGATCGATGTACCGCAACTGCTCGCGCAGGGGCTCAACCCGTCGAAGCTGTATCTGAAGGAAGGCGACCTGCTGCGCGTCACGTCACGCGACGACAACGGCGTCTACATTATGGGCGAAGTGAGCAAGCCGGGATCAGCCGCGCCGCGCCGCGACGGCCGGCTCACGCTTGCAGATGCGCTCTCGCAGGTGGGCAGCATCAATTCGAACACGGCGGACACCGCGCAGATGTTCGTGATTCGGCCGGGCGGCGACGCTCCGCGCGTGTATCACCTCGACAGCCGCTCGCCCGTGTCGATGCTCGTGGCGAACGAGTTCGAGCTACAGCCGAAGGACGTCGTTTATGTCGACGGCAGCGGGCTCGTGCGCTTCAACCGCGTGATCAGTTTGTTGATGCCGCTGATCAGCACGGGGCTCACGGCGGGAGTGATCGCGAAGTGATCGGGGCGATTCGAGTGGTTTGCGAGCGCAATGTTGCTGGCCTTCGTTAGCGATCGCGATTTCTGCGGTGCCTCATCTCCAAAAGACGTGCTAGCCACCTGACTGTCGGCGCTCGTACCGCTGACGTTCTGTGCGCACGGCGTCACGTAATCCATTGCGCACCCGGGGATAAACGAAAACGCGCCTGTCCCCGCTGCCTACAAATGAATAAAAGTCATGAAGTCGATTCGAAGAATCGTGCTGCTACACGCCTATAGCCGTCGCAATTCCGGCGATGGACTCCTCGTTGATCTAACCGCTTCGCTGTTGCGTGAGGCTTTCGGCCCACGATTTCACCTGACGGTCGTCGCAGCCGAACCCGCATCGTTTCCAGAATACGATGACGTCATTCCTGCGCCAGTCATCGCCACCAGTGGCATAGGACGCATCGTCGCGGCCGCACGCACGCTGTGCCGTCAGACGACGCCGGAACTCATGACACTGCGTGAAAGGCTCTCGCGTGCCGACCTGGTCGTTGGCGTCGGTGGCGGATATCTAAGAGCACGCGATGGCCTCGAATTCGTGAAGCTGGAACTAGGTCATCTGGTGCAAGTCGATGCTGCGCGCGCCTCCGGAAAACCGACTTTCTACATGCCTCAAAGCATCGGCCCCATGATGTCCTGCACGCCCGCGCTGTCGAACTGTGCAGCAAGACGACTGGGTACCGCTCTTTCCGCCTTCACCTCGGTTTGCGTGCGCGATGACCGTTCGCACCGCTTCCTCGAGGGTCATGGAAGACCCGCGCGAATTCCGGACATGGCTGTACTCGAATTTGCGCGCGCCCGCAATGAGGTGATGAAACGCGTTGCCTCGCGTGGAGACATTGTCCGGCATGTAGCGTTGGTGCTCCGCGAGGCGCCGAGTTGGAGCGCATCTCAACGCAAGCGCTACGCGACTTCGGTCGATCAACTCATCCACGGATTGCGCGATCGATGCCGTCTGAGCTTTGCCGTTCAGAGCAGAGGCCGAGGCAACGACGATGCAGCGTATTACCGACGAATCGGACTATCCGACGATCCGCCGAGTCTGCGCCATCTTCTTGATCACGATACGCCGGACGTCGTGGTGTCGGTCCGGCTGCATGGTGCGCTGGAGTCGCTGCTGCACGGCGTACCGGCATTTCATCTCAGTTATGAACGTAAGGGGTTTGGCGCCTACAGCGATCTCGGCATTCCGGGGTGGGTTGCGAACGCGGCGGACTTCGACGCATCGGCAGTCGTGGAACAGCTCTTCGCGCCTCAGGCGCTGCCCTCGTTCTGGGAAGCGACGCAAGACGCGCTTGCGTATGTCGGCGCGCAGCGAGATGCGCTGGTCGAATCATTGAGACGCGCGGCTGGCTTTCCCGCTACCCGGTCCATACCAGTAGTCGCAACGCCGGAAACTGAAGCCCTGCTGGAATGAGCGGATGAACCGCCCTGGAGAATCGGGTGCCCGACCCGCGCCCGGTAAGTTTGAGAGCGTGTCCGTGGTCAGCGCTTCCTGCATCGTCCCAAGTCGGACGTTCCGCTGAAGTAGTTGAACGCGCCGCTGAAGTCGTTGAGACTAATGGCTTCTTCGCCTGTCTTATCGGCGATCGTGCAGCCATTGCGGGAGAGTCTGAAACGAGGCTTTCCGGGATACGCCGGAACCGCCACTTCGTTATAGCCCGCCGGCAGTTCGTGTGCCGTGCTCGGGGCACCTTGTATGATTTCCAGCGTTGCCGGGGCCTCGAGAAAGGTTGTCACATGCACGTTTGCTGTCAAGGGCGCACTTGAGCGTGGCGCGCTCGCAGCGCCGGTCTGCGTATCTCCGCGAACTGGATGCAGCCGATAGAAATAATAAAGCGCGTCACAGGTGATCGTTGGCGCGCTTCCTCGTTTGAACCATTCGTTGAGGTATCGGCTGGCGATCAGATAACTGTCATGATTGGGCAAAGCACCGAATCGCGGATCGTAGATCTGCGCACGCGTCGAAGCGCCGATGGGCGCAACATAGGTGGATTCGGCCCAGTCGTTCCATGTGACGATCTGAACCCAGTCGGCATTCGACTTTATCGCGCTCAGCCACTCGGTGGCCATGCCGCTGAAACCACCGGTCTCGAATACGCGATAGTTTGTGCCGCTCGACAAGCCGCGATAGTACGGCGTTACTGGCGCCATGAACACTTTGCCCGCCGTTCTCAACGCGGCAGCGAGTCGTTCCGTCGAACGCGCTATCAAATCCGGCGCGCCTGCCGCACCGAAATAGAAATAGCCATCGGCGGCTTCGCTACGCGCAGCGACTTCTTTTGCCCGAGCGATGTCGATCTCGGACTCGCCCGTGGATGGCGCAAAGTGCGGGACGAAGTATGCACCCAGTGACTTTGCCTGCATCATCAGCGCCTCGCGCCGTGCTTCGACACGGCCGCCCAGCGCATAGGCCGAAAGCACCGGCCGACCCGCGACGCTCAGCTGCGCCGGCAGACCACCCGTCATGTCGATGATGTCGCCCAATTCATTCTGCGCGTTTCCGTCAGCGGATACGAAGAGTTTGAAGTCCTTTTCATACTCGGCTGCTGCGCGATACATCGCGAGCACGCGTGCACGATACAGCGGTTCGCTACGATGCCAGCCCCCACAATTGAGCGAGAAACCGTCGATACCGCAACGTTGCGCATCACGGAATTCGGCGATGTAGTCATCGATGGTTGCATGCGGGCCGCCACGCGGCCATGCGACCATGTAATGCGCGAACACTCGCTTGCCCGCGCTCGAAGCGGACGCGTTCCCCGGAGTGCCCGTTGCTGCCTTGAGCATCCACGGGGACATCATGCCCGCCGCGCCAAACAAGAACGCTCTGCGCTTCATTTCGCGAGATTCTCCGTTCGAGCGTCGGCGTCCAGTATGGAACACGAGCGGGATGCAATCAGAACCTTTCGCGCGTCGTGGCGGCTGAGGACAAAAGACAGCCCCATCACGGTGGTGCTGGCGACCAGAATTCCGAGCAGTGCGCCGAGCAGACCGAACAGGTAGGACATGATCCCGATTAGAACGAGCGACAGGCCGACTTCGATGGTCGACACCAGCACGAAGCTCGCGCGATTGACCGAGAACATCAGCAATGACAAAACGCGACACAGGAAGATCATCATCGCACCGGCAAACGTCACGAACATGATCCCGAACTGCAGCGCATAGGACCCGAGCACGGCTATCGGGAATAGTCGGATCCGGCACGCAAGCAAGCTTGCCGCAACGGCGAGCATGACGAGGACCAGCGCGCCAGCCACGATATTGATTTGCCGCGGGCGATGAAACAGCATATCCATGCTTACCCTGGACCCACGATTCAACAGGAGCGCGACACCCTGTCCGCAATTGAAGGCCAGATTGTGCACGCTCTTCACGCCTCGATAGAGCGAACCGCCTGCTGGCCCCACAATCAACGTCACCAGCATCATGTCGAGATGCTTGGCCCCTGAGAAAATCGCGTTCGAGTACCAGCTTCCGAGGATCTCGTTCCGGAACCTGACGAAGAACGGTCTGAAATCGAAAGCTCTGACGTCGAATCGCACCTCGTCGCTGCATCCGGACCGGAGCCGATCCGGACTTCTTTTCCGATCTGCCTGCAGATAGGTCAGTAGAAGCATTGATCCGTAGCCCGCTTCGACCAGTAGAAGGAGATCGGGCAAGTAGCGATCCAGTTCCCGATGCTTTGTCAACAGCACGATGATCAACACCCGGGAAAGAGCGGATGTCAATGAGATAGCGCATATCGCACCGCTGCGTCCGCATGATCGCAAGGCACCAAGCGAGAAATGGGACATCCCGTAGCACACGGGCGCCAACACCATCAGGATGACAAATTCAGGCTGCGCGATCAGCCCGTAGCGCCCGAGGAGAATCCCAGCCGGTGCAAATACGGCCGTCGAGCCAAGCGCGCTCAGACAGTCGAGGAAGATGAGTGTCGGCACGCTTGATCGAACTGCTTCCACCGTGAAAATGCGCGCCGAGCCAAAGTTGAACAAATCGATTGCGATGAAGAAGAAAGAAACAAGCGCATATGATTTGCCCAGCCAGACGGAGTCCATGTGCCGTAGAGCAAGCGCGACCGCCACGAAGTTGCCCAGCGCGGGCAATGTCGACGCAAGCATCGAATAGATGACATCCCGCTTCACCTCAGCCATGAGCCTTCAGAGCCTCGCAATAGTGCCGATAGCGCTTTTGAAGCTCGGAGAAGCGAAAGCGTCGCGCAGTCTTCCGGTTTCGCCTCTTCTGATCTGCACGAAATTGAGCATTCAAGGCGAAATACGAAATTCTCTCGCCAAGCGCGGCGCTATCCGGTGGTGGCACAAGACTGACGGGTTCCAGTACCTCCGCGACGCCGCCAACTCGGGACGCCACGACTGCCGCGCCCAGCGACATCGCTTCCAGAAGCGCGCGCGGCATGCCTTCCTGCAGCGAAGGAAGCGCGAAAAGCGAATGCGCTTTCACGGTCCGCAGGACACTCTCGCCGTCCAATGCACCCGTGAAGCGTACGCAATCGCCGAGTCCGAGTCGCGCCGAGAGCGTCTCCAGATCAGGACGCAACACGCCATCACCGACGAGCGTGAGGCAAATGTTCATCCCCCGGCCGCGTAACGCGGCCACCGCGTACAAGAGATGCGAGTGACCTTTGCTTTCGTTATGCATCATGGCGACATTCACGATGCTGAAAACATGGTCGGATGGTTCGTCGCTCGATGAAGCGTGACTATGGTCTCCGATCAAAATCCTGTCTGGCAGATAGACATCGCTGAATCCGAACGAATGTGACGGCTCGCGCGGCGGATAGCTCGCCTGTAACGCTTCCGTGGTCACATAGCGGGCCGTACGACCATGCTTTGCCGCAGAGCGCGTGGCCCAGCAGTGCACTGCACGTGCCATCTTGCGCAACGGATGACGCGATGCCGATTCACTGAAGTACTCGGCAGGGTCGGCCACGACTTCCGTCGAGAAGGCTTTGCCGTCAGACGACACAGCAACATGGCGATCAGCGATAAATTGCCAGGGAATCGGAGAAGCAACACATCAGACTTCCGAACAACCCGCCAGATACGCCACAAGAGTCGCGGCAAGTGCATTGCGAGCGACTTCACACCCCGATAACCGCCGAGATCGATGAACTCGGTACGCTCCCCTGTAACGAGGTCGCCATGCGCGTTCTGCACCGGAAAGCTGCGGGCCGCGATTCGCACATGCGCAGAGTCCTGAATGAATCGCGCTGCGAACTTGCGATGCGCCATGTGCGGACTCACTACCCGTTGGTCAAGCCTCAGGAAGTTGCCGTCCATCAAGAGGGTAATCGAGCGTTTCGGGTTCATGTTGGATCAACGCCGTTCATGTTGAAAAATCTGCTGCAGGTTTGCGCGGACTCGGTTCGAGCGGCGAAGCAATGCATCGCGGCTACAGATTGAAGCGGTCTCGTGTGAATTTTGTCCATGCACGCGCCGGATAGCGCGTCACGCATCTTCGTAGCAGTTCATCAAAGACGTGAGAAACGTCTCGGCGTTGAAGGCGTTCTTGAAAACATGGCGCGAATTTGTGCCCATACGACGGCAATCTTCGATCGTCAGGGCATTGAGTTGCTCCGCGAGGCAAGTACCCGTTAGCTGCCGCAGGATGAACCCGTTGTAGCCATGTATGACTTGTTCAGGAAGCGAACTCTCGCCTGCGACCACGAGCATCTTTCCTGCACGCATCGCTTCGGTCGGCACGAGCGCCAATCCTTCCCACCGCGATGGAACCACGATTACATCCATGTGCTGCATGGCATCCCTGACGCTACCGGGACTGATCCAGCCGTGATGAGTGACTCGCTGCATCTCGTGGGGAATCGACAGTCCGCCGCGTACCGCAGTGCCGAATACATGCACATGCAACCGGTCTTCTAGTAACGGCAGGGCGTCGAGCAAAATGTCGAAGCCCTTCTGATAGTCGAGGCGTCCGAAATAGCCGACCTGAAGCGGTTGCCGTATGTGCGCGGAAGCCTCGATGCCCACGGGAGTCCCGACAGCCTCGTCGTCGAAGGGGATGCCTGTATAGATCAATTTGATCTTTTCTGTCGCAATGCCGTACTGGCGGGCAGCGCGGACCTCCTCGAACGACATACAGAGAATGCGTGAGCAGCGTCGCGCCAGTCGGCGCTCGAACATCGCGAAGACATACGCGCTCAAGCGCGATACGTCCCGCTTCATGAACGACCACGCATGCGGCGTATATAAGACCTTCGCGTCGTCGAAGCGGCCCAACCTGATGTAGACGCCCGCATACGTACTGTGGCAATGGATTACATTCGCCTTTTGCGAACCGATAAGCGTGTGCAGCGTCTGCGCAATCGATGCGAACATGAGCGGATTGCGGCTCGATCGATATTCGACGATCGCGATATTCCGCGTGTCGAACGTCTTCGGAGCGACCAGGCGCGGATCGCAAACCAGCACGATTTCATGTCCCGTGCGACGCTGCTCGTGCATCAACATCGTCACATAGCTGGCGATGCCTCCGATCCAGGTCTCAACCACATGAACTATTTTCATGGTGCATCTCGTTGCGTCCACGGCGCCCGATCGCGCCTTCCCTCTTTCAGCAGCAGTGTCAGGGGCAAAGCAAAAAGGACGATCCACCGCACGATGTAGTATGCGATGACGTTCGAGTCGAAAAGAAGAAACAGAAACGGCAAGGGATAGCACACGATCCGTACTGGCAGCCACCGCCAGCCGGCGCCCTCGCCCAGCTGCTGGATACGGGCGATCAGCCAGCCAAGAATGACGAACGACAAGATGTAGCCGGAAATGCCGAAGTTGACGAGAAATTCGCCTGGCATCCCGAAGAGTAGTGTCGTGCTATCGGACTGATTCGTTTCCGTTTTGCGGACGATGCTGCTTTTCTCTTTTGCGAATGTTTCCGGCTTGGATTCCCAAATGGCCCTGGGCACGATAGCCGCGACCGCGCCGGCGAAACTGCGCCCCATGGCGAGCGTGTAGCCTGGGTGTTGTTCCGTGTCGAGCGCGAGTACCTGTACGTCGAAGCGCGACAGGTCACGAAACAGGAAAAAGCTGACGGGCCCCATCGAGAGCTGAAGCATTCGTTGTTCAGCGAACTTTCTCGACACGTCATTCAGGTCCGAAAAGTCGATGCCGAACTTGAGGGGAATCATGGCGAGTCCGCCTACGGCGACGCCGATCCCGACAAGTCTTGCCACGCGCTGGCTGATGCGCCGCACGAATGCGTGATAGATGAGGCAGGCAAACAGAATCACGAACACCATGCCTTGTCGGTTTCCGAAAACACCGGAAGACAACCAGCCCAACACGACGAGCTGAACCAACGCCAAAGTGCGCATGAGACGTCCGCGCCACGGTCTCAACATCACGCATACGAACATCCAGAGCGGAGACGTATTGGCGAGTGCTTGGATGACGCCTAGCCCCTCCAGCGGATCGTTCTAAGTGACGGACGTCTCCAGGCGATCCGCGTACAGTTGCGCGATGCGGCCGTATCCACCGAGTTTCAGATAGATGAGCGCAAGAGCGCCGAACGCAAATAGCGCGAACACATAGGCTTGACGGTTCATCGTGACATTGCGCTCCGGGCGCAAGCCAGCCGCAACGCGCGGGCGTCTGCTTCGCATCACGATCAGCGTCACATTCATCGCCCACAGGCCAATGATGTTCAGGACGAACCAAAGGACCGTCGCATCATTCTGCTGGGGCAGAAGCGTGAGATAGATTTCGTCGTGCGCGATCAACTGACAGATCGGAAGCACGCCGAAGTACATGAGCGCGAACAGCCGCCAGAGCTTCAGCATGTCGCTGTCCGCTTTGATGCGGAGAATGCTTGCCGCACTCGCCAGCACGAGACAGACGGTCAGCACATTTGCCCGCCCCAGATACACCGCGGTAAATAGACCGGTTGTCGCGACGCCGCCCGCCGGTAGCCAGACCAGCGCGCGAAGGAGACTTTCACTCGGCGCGCGCAGCCGAGCCGATTTCCTCGAACTCATCTCACCGGCAGCTCGTCGGCCTGGTATTGGTATGCGGCATATCGGTACGCACCGTACTTCGACCGATAGCCAAGGCCCCGCGGTTCGACGCCGTTGAGAATGACGCCTTTGACGGTGGTATTGGCACGCTGCAATCGCCGTGCGCCCTCGTTCAATTCACCGATAGTGGTCTGCTCGAATCGCGCGATCATGAAGACGGATCCATCATGGGTCGCGATGATCGCCGGATCTGATACGGCAAGCACCGGCGGCGTATCGATGATCACGAGATCGTAACCTTCCCCGAGCACGTCCAGAAGACGCCCCATGTTGTCGCTCGACAGAAGTTCGGACGCTTCGGGAGCAATGCTGCCGGTCGTGATCAAATCAAGACCAGGAAAGACGTCGCGCTGTATGACATTCTCAGGAGACGCGTGCGCAAGCAATAGTTCCGACAAGCCTTTTCCCCGTATGCTCCCGAAATACTGGTGAAGATGTCCGCGCCTCATGTCCGCGTCGATCAATAGGACCCGCTTGCCGGGGCAGCACAGCACGGAAGCAAGATTGGCGGCGACGAACGACTTTCCGACGCCGGGCGTCGGGCCGGTGAGGAGCAAGCGGTTATTGGGAGCGTCAAACATTGCGAAGCTCAATGCGGTGCGCAAACTGCGCATGCTTTCTATCGCTGGTTCCTGCGAATTCGATTTCGCCAGCAGAGTTCGGCTTTGTTGACCCGACTTGGCGCGCGTTTTCTTGGAGTTCTGTGTCGCTGACAAAGGAATCGTCCCGTACACGCTAAGGTCCGTGTATCGTTCGATCTCGTGCGTATCTGTGATGCCGCCGTAGAACCATTCCCGCGTGATAGCCGCGCCGATGCCGAGCATCAGTCCAAATATCGCAGCCAGACCCATTACAAGTGGCACCCGAGGCCAGATGGCTTCTTCCGGAATACGCGCTTCGTCCACTTGACGCACATCTCCGACTTTGCCGGCCGCAACGAGCTTCAGTTGCTGGATGTTGTTAAGCGTGGCGATATAGATACTCTGATCCACTCCTACATCGCGCATAAGCGATACCGTCTGCTGCTCGACGTCCGGCAGGCGCTTGAGGCGAACGTCGACGTCGCCAATATTTCTCTTTATCTCGCCGATCTCACGTTCAAGAGCCATGACCGCGGGATGGTTAGGCGTGTAGCGACCGGCGAGATCGGCTTGCTGCTGCTGAAGCTCCAGGAGACGACTTTGCGTCGAGACGCTTTGCTGCAGGTAGGTCTGCGCTTCGAGACTCACGTCGAACGTACCGTGCTGATTACGCACGGCGTTGTAGCGCGTCTCTGCACTCTCCAGACGCTGTTTGAGCTCAGGCAGCAGACCCTCCAGGAATTGCGAGGATTTTTCCGCTTCCGCCGCGGTGCGCTTCACGTTCTGTGCGACGTACGCCTGACTGATCCGATTGAGGATGGCCGCAATCTGCTGCGGGTCGCTTCCTCGCAGAGAGGCGGTGATGATGTTGCTTTGCTTTCCCTTCTGCTGAACATTGAGTTTCTGCCGCAACTCCGTGAGCGTCTTGAGCCTGGATTCGCGGACGAGATTGAATCTCGCGCCAGGCTTGCCGTGCATTTGCGCTACCAGAAGATGAATTCGGCCGACGCTTTGCTCGACGTCCAACGTCTTGCCGACCTCGCCTTCGATCGGGTTGTCGAGGTCTGTTTGTGTCAATCGAAAGTGATGGCTATCCAGCAGCGTGAGCGCAAAGCGCTCGCCTTCCAATTCCTTTGGTACATCGAACTCCGGCACGTTCACCGACTCCGTGCCCCAACAAAATCCTCCCCATCCGAGCAGGCCTGGAGTAGATAGGGACTTGGCACGTTCGCTAAGGCGCCGGCCGAGCATAGGAAAATACCGCGGTTTTGCGTCGATATAGAGACGCAGGCCATTCACCGCCTGATCGACGACCATGCGTGATTGCAGAATGTCCAACTCGCTTTCCGCCTGTGTTTTCACGTTGAACAGCGAGGACATGTCGCCGAGCAGCGTATTTGCGGCCCCCCCAGCCCCCTGCTCCACCTGAATGAGGACGTCGGCCTCGTACAGCGGTTTCGCGAGAAACGAATAGGCCGCCCCGAGCAATATGACCAGCGCGAAGATACTCGCAACCAGCCAACGTTTTGCAATCACGATATCGAGATACCGGATCAGGTCGCCGCCCTCTTCAGAGCGTTCGTCGACCACCAAGTCCATGCGATCTTTCACTGTTACTCACTCAAGCCATTGCTTTGATACGCGGAACCCACGCGTCGACGCCCTGACGGATCGACTCAAAGGCGATGTGAAATGCCGCGATGGATTTTCCGTATGGATCGGCCACATCGAACTGACCGATCTCGCCCAGTCGAAACACCTTTCCCGATGCACCGGGATAACGACGCATGATCTCGTGCCTGTGGGTCGTTTCCATCGAAAGAATCAGATCCGCGTCACTGACGAGCCCCTTGCTGACCTGTCGAGCGCGGTGTGAGGAAATGTCGATACCCATGTCAGACATGACGCGAATGGCATGCGGATCAGGAGGGGCGCCAACGATGGCGTCGAGACCGGCTGACGTGACGGTGACGCGGCCGGCTTTTTCGCCGATGAGGTATTGCGCCATCGGGCTGCGGCAGATATTCCCGACACACACAACAAGGATCGTTCTGATCATTTAGCTACGGTTGCTTTCGAGACGCCGAATATGTGGCGCAGCGATACAACTCGAATAAAAAAACTCGCCTTGGGGCGAATAGGGCATAGGGTGAGCGATGACCCAACGTCGTGTGTCACGTCGAGGAAGGGCGAGCGTCTTACGCGATGCGCGATAGGAACGCATCGCACCTCGTTCTGAAGACCGGGATTCAACGGGAGAATTGACGCGCTCCGAATACTAATCGTGTTTCTCCGATACATGCCGATTAACATCAAATATGCCAATTGCCTGCTCGGTGTGCCGGGCTTATTTGATTTCAAGCGCGATCGGATGGAAGCGCTACCGCGAACACGTGCCGAAGTCTTTCGTACTCGATCTTCGTGGGTAGCTCACCCCGGCACCACCACAAACCCCCTCTTCCTCAACAGTTCGAGCACGCCCCTCGGCCCACCGAGATGCAACGCCCCGATGGCAACAAAAACCGGCTTATCCGGCGCGGCCAACCCAACCATCCTCGCAACAAACCGCCGATTCCGCTCATACACGACGCGATTATCGACCTGCGCCGCCAGCGCCGGATTCCTCGCGAGCTTGCCGCTCTTCGCATCATCCCAGGCCTTCAAAGCGTCCGCATCGCCGATACGCCATAACCGATGCAACTCCTTCACATCCACAACATTCTCCGCAGGCGTCTGCACCAGATCCTGCGCGAGCATCTCACGCTGCTGCGCCGACGTGAGTCGTGTGAATGTAGAGATCTGCTCGTTCAACGTCTCCAGCCCGACGATCTTCCCGCGCGCCCGCAGATACACATTCTGCAATTGCGCCTCCGTGCCGTACTCGCTCTGAAACCCCGCCTTCAACGTGTCGTACGTTTCGATCAGCATCGACGCGAGCCACGGACGCGTATGCCGCAACTCCTTCAGCGCGTCCGGATTGCCGCGCATGCGCGTCTCGACCTTCTTCCACATCGCGTCCGGCAGATAATCGATCAGGCACTCGCTGCGGCACATGCCATAGCGGTTCACATCGTCTTGTGAGAGCAGCAGTTCATCGGGAGAAATTTCGAGCGCCAGTGTCGGCGATGCATCGAGCGCCGCAAGTATCGATTTGCGAAACGGCTGCTCCGGCGGATAGTCGCTCGCGAACCCCACATGGAGCGTGCCGAGCACATAGATGGTCGTCGTGCCCTTGGTCGCGACATAGAAGGGCATCCGCGGCGGCTGCGCGCGCACCGGACCGCTCGCGGTCGTGCCGTCCGAGCGATCCGCGCGCGGCGGCGAAGCAGGATTGGCCGGCGCGGCGGCGGACCCGGCATCGCCCGCGGCCTGCGGCGTGCGCGATCCGACCACGGCGAAGCCCGCCGACGGGACCGAAACTCCCGCCGTAAACAGCACGAACGACAGCACGATGGCTGTCGTTTTGGCGAACGCCGCGCATGAGAAGCGCGGCTTGTCGTATGAATCCGGCACGGCTCACATCTTAAAACATTCGCGTGACGCACCGAACACCTGCCCGGCGAGATTCAGACTTCGACTTCGCCTACCTCTTCGGCGCGATGACACGACACCTCACGTCCGTCGACCGTGCGCAGCTTCGGCTCCTCCGCGCGGCATCGCTCGATCGCATACGGGCAACGCTGATGGAACGTGCAGCCCGACGGCGGATTGAGCGGCGACGGCATCTCGCCCTGCAGCTTGATCTTGATGCGGCGGTCTTCCTCGAAGATCGCGGGCGTCGCGGACATCAGCGCGCGCGTGTACGGATGGCGCGGATTCGCGAAGATCGTCTTCTTGTCGCCCACTTCGGCGACACCGCCGAAGTACATCACCATCACGTCGTCGGCGATATGCTCCACCACCGACAAGTTGTGCGAAATGAACACGTAGCTCGTGCCGAACTGCGCCTGCAAATCCATGAACAGATTCAGGATCTGCGCCTGAATCGACACATCGAGCGCGGACACGGGTTCATCCGCGACGAGGATCTGCGGATCGAGAATCATCGCCCGCGCGATGGCCACGCGCTGACGCTGCCCGCCCGAAAACATGTGCGGATAACGCGTCGCATGCTCGGGCCGCAGGCCGACGGTGCGCATCATCTTCGCGATGCGCTCGGCGCGTTCCGTCGACGAGAGCGACGTGTTGATCGCGAGCGGCTCGCCGAGCGTCTGCTCGACGGTCTTGCGCGGATTCAGCGACGCGAACGGGTTCTGAAACACCATCTGCACGCGCTGCCGCAACTCGGCGATCTTCGCCTTGCTCGCGCCCGCGACATCGTCGCCGTCGATCAGCAAGCGGCCCGACGTGGGCGGCTCGATCATCGTCAACTGGCGCGCGAGCGTGGACTTGCCGCAGCCCGATTCGCCGACGACCGCGAGCGTGCGCCCGCGCCTCAACTCGAACGACACGCCGTTGAGCGCTTTCACCGTGCCGTGCTGGAACGCGCTGCGCTTCACGTCGTAGTACTTCGTGAGCTGGTCGGCGGCGAGCACGATGTCCTGATTGATTTCCTTCGGTACGGCGTTCATCGCGCGCCTCCTTCCACCACTACATCGATGTTCAACGGCCTGATGCAACGCGCGCGCACGGCCGGGTCGTGCTTGTCGAGCTGAAACAGATTCGGCCGGCCCTTCCAGCAATCGTCGACGACGTACTTGCAGCGCGGCGCGAAGAGACATCCGCTCGGCCGGTCGTCCTTGCCCGGCACCATGCCCGGCAGCGCGGCGAGACGCTCCGCGCCGCGGCTATGCTCGGGAATCGCGGCGAGCAGCGCTTCCGTGTACGGATGATGCGGCTCGCTGAAGATCGTCGGCACGTGATTCGTTTCGATGACCTCGCCCGCGTACATCACCGCCACGCGCTGCGCCACCTCCGACACGACCGCCAGATCGTGCGAGATTAGCACCAGCGCCATGCCGCGTTCCTTCTGCAGCGTCACGAGCAGTTCCATGATCTGCGCCTGGATCGTCACGTCGAGCGCGGTAGTCGGCTCGTCGGCGATCAAGAGCTTCGGATTGCACGCGACAGCCATCGCGATCATCACGCGCTGGTTCATCCCGCCCGACATCTGATGCGGAAACGCGTTGATGCGGCTTTTCGCATCCGGAATGCCGACCTGATCGAGCAGTTCGAGCGCGCGCTTGTTGAGCGCATCGCCGCGCAAGCCTTCGTGCAGCTTCAGCACTTCCTTGATCTGATAGCCGACGGTATAGCTCGGGTTCAGGCTCGTGAGCGCGTCCTGAAACACCATCGCGATGTCCTTGCCGATGATCCTGCGACGCGCGCGCGCCGACGCCTTCAGCAAGTCCTTGCCGTCGAACGTGACCTGATCGGCGGTGACCTTGCCGGGCGCGTCGATGAGGCCCATCAGCGCCATCATCGTGACGCTCTTGCCGGAGCCGGATTCGCCCACGACGCCGACCACTTCGCCCGGCTTCACGGAGAGGTCGATGCGATCGACCGCCTGCGTGCCGCCGAACGTCACCTGCAAATTGCGGATAGTCAGAAGATCGTTCATGTCAGCCCATCCGTTTGAGTTTCGGATCGAGCGCGTCACGCAGACCGTCGCCGAGCAGGTTGATGACGAGCACCGAGACCAGAATCGACAGGCCCGGCATCGTCACGATCCACCATGCGCTCTCGATGTAATCGCGCGCCGATGCCAGCATCGCGCCCCACTCCGCCGCCGGCGGTTGCACGCCGAGGCCGAGGAAGCCGAGCGCGGCGGCATCGAGAATCGCGGACGAGAAGCCGAGCGTCGCCTGCACGATCAGCGGCGCGGCGCAGTTCGGCAGCACTTGCGAGAACATCAGCCGCACGGTGCCCGCGCCCGCGACGCGCGATGCCGTCACGTATTCCTTCTGCAATTCACCGAGCGCCGATGCGCGCGTCAGACGCACATAACCCGGCAACGCGACGATCGCGATCGCGAGCATCGTGTTGACGAGCCCCGGCCCGATGATCGCGACGACGGCGACCGCGAGCAGCAGCGACGGCAACGCGAGCAGCACGTCCATCACGCGCATGATCGGCGTATCGAGCCAGTTGAAGAACGCGGCCATGAGACCGAGCACGACGCCCGGAATCAGCGCGAGCACCACCGACACGAAGCCGATCCAGAACGACAGCCGCGCGCCGTACATCAGACGCGAGAGGATGTCGCGGCCAGCTTCGTCGGTGCCGAGCGGGAACATGCGGTTGCCGCCTTCGAGCCATGCGGGCGGAATCTTCACGTAGTCGCGGTATTGCTCGATCGGGCTGTGCGTCGCGATCAGTGGCGCGGTAAGCGCGATGAGGATCAACACGAGCACGATCAGGCCCGCGACCACCGCGCCGCGATTGCGCGAGAAGTTCGCCCAGAACTCGCGCGCCGCGACCATGCGGCCGGAAGGCGGTGTCAGCGCCTGGGGCGGGAGATTGTTTTGAATGTCAGCCATAACTTGTTTGACCTCAGCGAGTATGGCGAATGCGCGGATTCAACACGCCGTAGAGCAGATCGACGACCAGATTCACGACGATCACGAGTGTCGCGATCATCAGAATGCCGCCTTGCACGACCGGATAGTCACGACGCGAAATGGCATCGATGAGCCACTTGCCGACGCCCGGCCACGAGAACAGCGTCTCGGTCAGCACCGCGCCCGCGAGCAGCGTGCCGACCTGCAGGCCGATCACCGTCACCACGGGAATCAGCGCATTGCGCAACGCATGTACTACAACCACGCGCAGCGGCGACAAACCCTTCGCGCGCGCCGTGCGGATGTAGTCCTCGCGCAGCACTTCGAGCATCGACGAACGCGTCATTCGCGCGATGACCGCGAGCGGAATCGTGCCGAGCACGATGGTCGGCAGAATCAGATGCGACACCGCCGACGTGAACGCGCCTTCGTCGGTGGAGAAGAGCGCATCGATCAGCATGAAGCCCGTGACGTGCGGAATGTCGTATTCCACCGCGATGCGGCCCGACACCGGCGTCCATCCGAGCTTCGCCGAGAAGAACATGATGAGGATCAAGCCCCACCAGAAAATCGGCATCGAATAGCCGGTGAGCGCGGTGCCCATCACGCCGTGATCGACGACGGTGCCGCGCCTGAGCGCAGCCGCGACGCCCGCAGGCAGCCCGACGACGAGCGCGAAAATCATCGCGCAAATGGAGAGCTCGACCGTCGCGGGAAAGCGCGCGAGGAACTCGCCCATCACGCTCGTATTCGTGATGATCGAGGTGCCGAGATCGCCTTTCAGCGCATGCCCGACGTAAGTGAGGTATTGAACCGGAAGCGGCTGATCGAGGCCGAGGCGCTTCATGGCTTCGGCGTGCATCGCCGGGTCCACGCCGCGCTCGCCCATCATCACTTCGATGGGGTCGCCAGGGATCAGGTGGATGAGCGCGAACGCGAGAATCGTAATGCCGATGAACGTCGGTATCACCATTCCTATGCGTCGCAAAACGAATCGGAACATGATCGCCCTTTTCGGTATTGGAGGGACTAAAAACGTGTACGGCGGCTTGGATCGTTGTTCGACCCGCGCCGCCGGACCTTTTCGATTAGTTATGGTTTAGTGCAAAAAGCGTTCCGCAGCAAAACCTTATTGCATCCCGACGCCATCGAAACGCACGTAGCCAAGCGGCTCGATCTTCATGTTCGTCACCTTCTTGCTGACAGGCTGATACACGGTCGAGTGCGCGATCGGCGAGAACGGCAGTTGCTGCGCGAAGATCTGCTGCGCATCGGTGTAGGCCTTGGTGCGCGCGGCGACATCGGTGGTCGAGCGGCCCTTCACGACGAGATCGTCGAACGGCTTGTAGCACCACTTCGAGAAGTTGCTGCCCTTCACCGCGTCGCAGCCGAGCAGCGTGCCGAGCCAGTTGTCGGGGTCGCCGTTGTCGCCCGTCCAGCCGATCAGGAGCGCATCATGTTCGCCCGCGTGCGCGCGCTTCAGATACTCGCCCCACTCGTACGACACGATGTTCGCCTTCACGCCGATCTTCGCCCAGTCGGCCTGGATCATTTCCGCCATCAGGCGCGCGTTCGGGTTGTACGCGCGTTGCACGGGCATCGCCCACAGCGTGATTTCGAAGCCGTTCGGGAAGCCCGCTTTCGCGAGCAGTTCCTTCGCCTTCGCGGTGTCGTACGTCTGCCCCTTCAGGTTCTTGTCGTAGGACCACTGCGTCGGCGGCATCGGTGCGGTGGCCGGCTGGCCCGCGCCCTGATACACGGAATCGATGATCGCCTTCTTGTTGATCGCCATGTCGAGCGCGCGGCGCACGTCGGCGTTGCCGAGGTCCTTCTTCGTCACGTTGTACGCGACATAGCCTTCGTTGAAGCCCGCCTGCGACGGGGTGTCGACAGTCGACACCGACTTCAGCGTCGAGATATCGCCCGGACGCGGATAGCTCATCACCTGGCATTCGTTGTTCTTCAGCTTCTGCACGCGCACGGCGGCATCCGGCGTGATCGAGAAGATCAGCTTCGAGATCTGCACGGCGTTCGGCTTCCAGTAATCAGGATTGCCGTCGAAGCGGATGGTCGCGTCCTTCGTGTAGCTGCGGAAGATGAACGGGCCCGTGCCGACCGGCTGCTGATTGATGTCGGCGGCCTTGCCGTCCTTCATCAGCTTGTCCGTGTACTCGGCGGACAGGATCGACGCGTATTCCATCGCCATGTTCTGGATGAACGGCGCGCTCACTTCCTTCAGCGTGAACTTCACGGTGTACGGGTCCACCTTCTCGATCTTCGAGATCAGCTTGTCCATGCCGAGATCCGTGAAGTACGGAAACTGCACGTTGTACGCCTTGCGGAACGGATTGTTCGGATCAAGCATGCGGTTGAACGTGAAGATCACGTCGTCCGCGTTGAATTCGCGCGTCGGCTTGAAGTACGACGTCGTCTGGAACTTCACGCCGTGGCGCAGATGGAACGTGTAGGTGAGTCCGTCGGACGACACGTCCCACTTTTCAGCGAGACCCGGCTCGACCTTCGTGCCGCCGCGCTCGAACTCGACGAGACGGTTGTACACGGTGAACGTGTTCGCGGTGAAATCGGTGCCGGTCGTGTACTGGGCCGGATCGAAGCCGGCCGGGCTGCCTTCGGAGCAGTACACGAGCGTCTTGTTCGGGATGGCGGCATTCGCCGCGGTCGCTGCGAAGAGCGTCGCCGTGACCACGGCGCCCGCGAGCGCCGAACCGCGGACGGCTCGCAACAGGCTGTTTTTGTTCATGTTTCCTCCAAGTCAATGCCGGCTTCTGGCCGGCGTAGCGCGAGTTTACTTGATCGCACCGCCCGTTTTTCGGCGCGTGTGCGCGAAGTCGGGCGCTACCCTAGCACGAACAAAAGTGACATGCGCGCTTGGTTTTCCCCACTAGAACTTGTCGTCGATGACGCTTCGATAAGGGTAGGTTATCTGCCATGCGTGGAGGTGATAGACGCAGGGCGAAATATTGCGTGCGACGGCACTTGTCTGCGCAAAAAAGTGAACAACGACGGAGGAAAGGAAAGAACCGCGCGGCGAGCGCCGCGCGGGTGAAACATTGATGCAGCTCAGACGTTCTTGAAGCCGAGACGTTCGCAAACCGTCTTCGACGCCCACGCGCCGTTGAGCGTGTAGAAGTGCAGCCCCGGCGCGCCACCGTCGATGAGGCGGCGGCACAGACCCGTCACCACGTCGACGCCGAATGCGCGAATCGACTCGCGATCGTCGCCGAAGCTTTCGAGCCGGCGCGCGATCCACTTCGGCACTTCCGCGCCGCACATGTCCGAGAAGCGCATCAGTTGCGTGAAGTTCGTGATCGGCATGATGCCCGGCACGATCGGCACGTCGACGCCGAGCTTGCGTGCTTCCTCGACAAACTTGAAGTACGAATCGGCATTGAAGAAGTACTGCGTGATCGCGGAATTCGCGCCCGCCTTCACCTTGCGCGCGAAGTTTTCCAGATCCGCGCGCGGCGACTTCGATTGCGGATGGAACTCCGGATACGCGGCCACTTCGATGTTGAACCAGTCGCCGTGCTCCTGGCGAATGAACGCCACGAGCTCGGACGCATAGCGCAACTCGCCGACTGCGCCCATACCCGAAGGCAGATCGCCACGCAGCGCGACGATATGGCGAATGCCGTGCTCACGGTACTGCGCGAGAATCGCGCGCAGATTCTCGCGCGATGAACCGATGCACGAAAGATGCGGCGCGGCTTCGAAGCCTTCCGCGGCCATTTCGAGCACGGCGTCGAGCGTGCCTTGCTGCGTGGAGCCGCCCGCGCCGAACGTCACGGAGACGAACTTGGGCGAAAGCGTCTTCAGCTCGGCGCGGGTAGCGCGCAGCTTGTCCACGCCTTCCTGCGTCTTCGGCGGGAAAAACTCGAATGAGAGTTCGATCGGTTTCATGATGTTTTCTGACGAACGGCAGCGTTCGCGCTCCAGCGTCACCCGAAATTACGATTCCCGAACACCAGCGCCGACAGCAGCCACGACACGATGCTGTACAGAATCGAGCCGAAGAACGCGGACCAGAAGCCCGATACTTCGAAGCCCTTCAACAGCGACGAGCACAGCCAGAAACACAGCGCATTCACGACGAGTATGAAGAGCCCGAGCGTGACGATCGTCACCGGCAGCGTGAGGATGATGAGGACGGGTCTGATGACCGCGTTGATGAGCCCCAGCACGATTGCGATGATGAGCGCCGTGCCGAAACTGCGAATGTGGATCGACGGCACCAGATACGTGATGATCAACAGCGCGAGCGCGTTGATCAGCCATGTCAGGAGCAGGGTCATCGAGGAATCTCCGGTTGATGCGTGTTGGTTGCGCGGGGCGATCTCCCGCTCCGCGCAACGATTCGCCGCCGCTCGCGATCAGTAGCGGTAGTGGTTGGGCTTGAACGGACCGTTCTTGTCGACGCCGATATAGCCGGCCTGCTCGTCCGACAGCACGGTCAGTTCCGCGCCGATGCGGCCGAGGTGCAGGCGCGCGACCTTCTCGTCGAGATGCTTCGGCAGCACGTAGACCTTGTTCTCGTATTTCTTGCCCTGCGTGAACAGTTCGATCTGCGCGAGCGTCTGGTTGGTGAACGAGTTCGACATCACGAACGACGGATGGCCCGTCGCGCAGCCCAGGTTCACGAGACGGCCTTCAGCCAGAAGGATGATCTTCTTGCCGTCCGGGAAGACGATGTGATCGACCTGCGGCTTGATGTTGTCCCACGTGTACTGGCGCGTCGAAGCGATATCGATTTCCGAATCGAAGTGGCCGATGTTGCAGACGATGGCGTTGTTGCGCATCGCCTTCATATGGTCGTGGCTGATGACGTGGTAGTTGCCCGTTGCCGTCACGAAGATGTCCGCGCGGCTGGCGGCGTATTCCATCGTCACGACGCGGTAGCCTTCCATCGCGGCTTGCAGCGCGCAGATCGGATCGATTTCCGTGACCCACACCGTCGCGCCCAGACCGCGCAGCGATTGCGCGCAGCCCTTGCCCACATCGCCGTAACCGGCCACGACCGCGATCTTGCCCGCGATCATCACATCGGTTGCGCGCTTGATGCCGTCGACGAGCGATTCGCGGCAGCCATAGAGGTTGTCGAACTTCGACTTCGTGACCGAGTCGTTCACGTTGATGGCGGGGAACGGCAGACGGCCTTCCTTCTCCATCTGATACAGGCGATGCACGCCCGTGGTGGTTTCTTCCGTCACGCCCTGGATGTGTGACAGACGCGTGGAGTACCACGTGGGATCCGCATCCAGATGCTTGCCGATGGACTTGTACAGCGCGACTTCTTCCTCGTTCGTCGGCTTGGCGATGACCGAGCGGTCCTTCTCCGCCTTCGCGCCGAGGATGAGCAGCAGCGTCGCGTCGCCGCCGTCATCGAGAATCATGTTGGCGAACTGACCGTTCGGCCATTCGAAGATGCGATGCGAGAACTCCCAGTATTCGTCGAGCGATTCGCCCTTGAACGCGAACACCGGCGTGCCGCCGTCGGCGATGGCCGCGGCTGCGTGATCCTGCGTCGAGAAGATGTTGCACGACGCCCAGCGCACGTCCGCGCCCAGCGCGGTCAGCGTTTCGATCAGCACGCCCGTTTGAATCGTCATGTGCAACGAACCGGCGATGCGCGCGCCCTTCAGCGGCTGCTGCGCCTTGTATTCCTCGCGCGTCTGGATGAGGCCCGGCATCTCCGTTTCGGCGATGTCGAGTTCCTTGCGGCCCCATGCGGCGAGCGACATGTCGGCGACGACGTAATCCTTGGTATTGGAATCGAGAACTGCGGCGTTCATCACGCCCTCCTT
This sequence comes from Caballeronia jiangsuensis, assembly GCF_046030135.1. Classification (NCBI taxonomy): domain Bacteria; kingdom Pseudomonadati; phylum Pseudomonadota; class Betaproteobacteria; order Burkholderiales; family Burkholderiaceae; genus Caballeronia; species Caballeronia jiangsuensis. The sequence continues at coordinate 6,740 of NZ_JAQQDB010000057.1, read as the reverse complement.
TCTAAATAGTCTAGAAATGTTGACGTGAGCGCCGTTCGATGCGGTGGTTCAGCGGGCGCCTTGCTTGCGTGGCGCTTTCGAACCGTCCGGATTGAATGCTTCCGAGCCTGGCGGCCTGTGTGTTTTCTGGCCGTCGCAACGCTCCTCGGAAGCGAGCGTCGATTGTAGCAAAGTCTCGTGGGAACGATCCTATTCTGAGACGCGCGCGTGGGCTTTCGCGGCGCCGTCCGGGATCAGAACGGCAGAACGCTCAGCAGCGGCGCGAGCAGCACCATCGCGACGCCCGCGATCATCATCGTGAGACTCGCGACGACGCCCTCTTCGCTGCCGAGTTCGCGCGCCTTCGCCGTGCCGACGCCGTGCGCCGCCGCGCCGAACAACGCGCCGCGCGCAAGCCGCGTGCGCAAGGGCACGAGCGCGAGGACGATTTCGCCGAACAGCATGCCGCAGACGCCGGTCGCGATCACGAAAAGCGCGGTCAGATCCTTCGGCGCGTGGATCTTGTCGGAGACGGCGAGCGCGAAGGGCGTCGACACCGAGCGCGTCGCGAGGCTGCGCTGCAGTTCCGGCGACAGATGCAGTAGCTTCGCGAGCATCAGCGATCCACCGACCGCCACCAGAATCCCGACCGCCACGCCGACCGTCAGCGAAATCCAGTGACGCTTGATGAGCGCGCGGTATTCATAGATCGGCACCGCGAACGCGACGGTCGCGGGACCGAGCAGCCACATGAGCCAGCGCGTGTCGGCGAAATAAACCGAGTAAGGAATGCGCGCCATCACGACGATGAGCGCGAGCACGGCCGGCACCGCCAGCAACGGCGTGAGCCAGGGCTGCCGGAAGCGCGCATAGAGATGCTTGGCCGCGAAATACAGCGCGACGGTCAGCACGAAGCAGCCCGCCGCGATGAGCCGCGCGGCGTCGTCTTCGATGAGAGCGGCGAAGAAGTGGTTCATGCCGGCGTGCTCAGGCGCGCGCCGCATGCCGCGCCACGAGCGCGCGGCGCAGCGCGAGGCGGCGTTCGAGGCCTGCCGCACGGTCGACCGCGAACGCGACGGCCACCATCACCATCAACGTTCCCCCGACGACGACGAGCGCGAGTCGCCAGCCATCTTCCATGAAAAGGCCGCCGTACTGAACCGCTGCGACCGCCGCCGGAATGAAGAACAGCAGCATGTCCGAGAGCAGCCAGTCCGCGCCCGCCTTCACCCAGCGCGGCGCGATGCCGCCGCAGAACAGAAGCGCGAGCAGCGCGACCAGACCCACCACGCCGCCCGGAACCGGCAGCGCCAGCTTGCGCGCGACGAAATCCGCCGCGACCCAGATCGCCGCGAGCGCGGCGGACTGCACCGCGACGCGCAGAAAGCGGCCGAAGGCGGATTGCGGATGAGTCATGACGACAGCGGACATGGCGGGCTCTTGGACTAGGGTTAACCTGTAGCCCGAGTATATGGGCGCACCTAGCATAATAAAAATGAATTAACCTTATCCAAAACATTCCGAACTGGAATTCTGGAGTTGAACATGGAATTGCGCGCCTTGCGGTACTTCATCGAAGTCGTGAAGCAGAAGAGCTTCACCGCCGCCGCCGAGCACATGTTCGTGACTCAGCCGACCATCAGCAAAATGGTGAAGGCGCTGGAGGATGAAGTCGGTTCGCCGCTGCTTCTGCGCGAAGGCCGTCAGATGGTGCTGACCGACGCGGGGCAGATCGTCTATCAGCGCGGCGTCGAGGTGCTGGCGGCGCACGCGCGGCTTGAGGCCGAGCTGAACGATCTCGGCACGTTCGGGCGCGGCACGCTGACGATAGGCATTCCGCCGATGGGCGGTTCGCTCTTCACGCCCGCGATCGCGGCGTTCCGGCGTCGCTATCCGAAGGTCGAGCTCAAGTTGTTCGAGCGCGGCTCGAAGGCGATCGAGGCGGCGCTGATTGATGGCGAACTGGAACTGGGCGGCGTCCTGCAGCCCGTCGATACCGCGATGTTCGACGTTCTGCCTGTCAGCCGGCAGGTTCTGTGGCTCGTCGCGCAGAAAGGCTCGCGCTGGGACGATGCCCGCGAAGTCGCCCTCACCGATCTCGCCGCCGAGCCCTTCGTGTTCTACGGCGAGAGCCTCGCGCTCAACGACGTCGTGCTCAACGCGTGTCGCGAAGCGGGTTTCGCGCCGACGATCGTCGGCCGCAGCGGGCACTGGGATTTCATGGCGGCGCTCGTGCAGGCGGGCATCGGCATCGCGCTGCTGCCCGCGCCCTATTGCCGTCGGCTCGACGCGAACGCGTTCACCTGCCGTCGGGTCGTGGCCCCGGAAATTCACTGGGATATGGCGCTCGGCTGGCGGCGCAACGGCTATCTGTCGCACGCGGCGCGCGCGTGGATCGAAGTCGCGCGCGAAATGCTGCCGGCGAATCTCGATCAGGATTTCATGGCCGATGGATTCCCGCGCGCCCGACGCGACAGCCCGGAAACATAACGCGCCGGCCGCCGTGAGCGGGCCGGCGCGTTCTTCTTAGCGACTTCCGGGCGTTTCCGGAATCAGCTCATTTCCTTGAACTCGATCCGGCGATTTGCCGCGCGGCCCTCGCGCGTCGCGTTGTCCGCGATCGGATGGGCGTCGCCGAAACCTTCCGCCGTGAGCGTGTCCGCCGGCGCGCCGTGCTGGATCAGATAGCTGCGCACGGCTTGCGCACGCTTCTTCGACAAGTGCAGATTCGACGCCGCATTGCCCGAACTGTCCGAATAACCGCCGATCTGCAGCTTGACCGGCTTGCCCGCCGTGCTGCATTCCTTCAGCGACTTCGCGGATTGGGCGAGTTCGTCCAGTGCGGCGTGCGGCAGCGCGTTCGACGCGAAGCCGAAGGTGATCGGATGCAGATTCAGATTTTTCGCGGCGTCGCTGGCGGCACAACTCGCGGCGGCTTGCGCGTCGGAGGCGGCCAGGGCCTTCGCTGCGGCGGTGGTGTCGGTTGCGGCGATCGTCCAGCCTTCGCCGAAGAACGACTTCAGCTTGTCCATCCAGCCGAGCTTCGGATCGCCCGCGCGACCGTCCAGATCGATCTTGTCGCCCGCGATGCGCACTTTCGCGCCCGGCAGCGTTATGACCGGGAGCAGGCCGTCGAGCTTGCTGATCCACGTGGCCGGCTTCGTGTCCGGATCGACGGTGATGTTCGCGTGGAATTTGTCCGCGCCGAGCTTCGCCGCGAGTGCGTCGATCAGCTGGTGCTTCTCTTCCTCGCTGTTGACCGTGGCGGTCAGCGTGGGAACGCCGGATGCATCGACCGCGACCGACATCGTCGAGTCCTTGCCCGGCAGCGCGACGGGCGCCGATGACTGATCGGCAACCGCCGACGCCGTCGCCGAGGTGTCGGAAGCGGCGGCTGCGTTCGAATTCGAATCGGACAGCGCATCCGGCTTCGCCTGCGGCGCGGCGTCCTGCTCCGGCTTTTCGGTCGAACAACCGCGACCGATCAGAACCGCGAGCAGAGCGAGCGCGGCGGCGAGCGCGACCCACCACCACTTCTTCTTGCGGGCGTTTTCCTTGACGGGCGAATCGATCGCGGCAGGCGCTTCCGGCGGCTGGGAGAAGGCCGCCGCTTCCTGCGTCGCCGGATGTTCGAGGTGCGCCGCCACGGCCTTCAGCCGCGATGCGACACCGGCAAGGAACGCGCCGACCGAACCGAGACCGAGCGCATTGGCGAACGCGTCCGTCAGGTTCGCGCGCACCACGGGCAACTGATGGCCGAGGAGCGTCGGAAGCTGGTCGGGGTTGCCGTTGTGCTGCGTGAACTGGCGCTTGAGCACGCCGAAGAGCGTCGCGCCGACCACGCCGATCAGCGTGCGCGTGGCGCTCGCCGCAACGCCCGTATATTCGGCGATGCGCTCGGCGAGCACGTTGATGCTGTCGTGCGAGGCGATCGCGATATCGACGTTCGCGCCGGCGTCGACTAGCGTCTTGAAGCCATCGTCCTGAATGGCGAAATGCGGCAGTTCTTCCGCGATCAGCGCGTTCGTGCCCGGCGACATGATCGACGCGAACAGATTGCGCGCGCCCTCTAGCGACGACGCCTTGTTCATCATCGCGCCGATGAGCGCCGGGCCGCACAGCGACACCACGCGCTTGGCCGATTCCGGCGCGCAGCCGATGCGCCCGGCGATGTGCTGCAACACGCTTTCTGTCAAAGCGCTCTGGACAACTTGATTGAGGTTCATGCTCATTGAGAATGCTTCCGTGAAAGGCGTTATTGCATCCGCCCGAATAGACGAGCCGATTATAGGTTCGGGGTCCTGCGCGTCATTGGGGCGCGAGTAACAATCGGATTTATCTCAGTGATCGGCGTTTTAGGACCGCGCATCAGAAAGGCGTTCCGGAGTCTGAAAAGAGCGATGCGTCTACACGTCCGACCAATGCGCGGCCTATGATTCTTGAATTCGAGATGGTGTCCGGGACAGTGAAACGGCTGTTGCGCCCGCCCTACAGTGACGAATTCCCGCGCCGCCGATCCGCGCGCAAAGAAGGAGACCGACGATGTCCGATCCCGCCGATCGCCCGTTCGGGCAGACACACGAAGTCACGAATCAGGCGTCGCCGCTCGTCGGCTACGACGCTTTCGCCTTCGATCCGGCGCTCGTCGCCGCCGTGGAGCGCGAAGGCGCGCAATGGCACGCGGAAACGCTCTCGCGCGACGGCATGGCGCTGACGCAGCCGGAAGTCGTCGCGCTGGCGGAACTCGCCAACCGGCACGAGCCGGAACTCGCGACGCATAGTCCGCGCGGCGAGCGGATCGACGCTGTCGAGTTTCATCCGGCCTGGCACGAACTGCTGCGGCGTCTGCGGCGCGAAGGGCTGCACGCGCTGCCGTTCGAGCCGTCCGCGCGGGCCGGATCGATGGCCGCGCGATGCGCCGGCTACTACCTGCACGGCCAGCTCGAATCGGGTTCGCTATGTCCGATCACGATGACGTTCGCGAGCATTCCGATCCTGCGCAACGAGCCTGATCTGTTTGCGCGGATCGCGCGGCCGCTGCTGTCGCGAGAGCACGATCCGCGCGACATTCCGCTCGAAGCCGGCAAGCATTCGATGATGATCGGCATGGGCATGACCGAAAAACAGGGCGGCTCCGACGTGCGCAGCAATCGCACACGCGCCCATGCGCTGGGCGCACCGGGACGCGGCGGTGCGTATCGGCTGGTCGGTCACAAATGGTTCTTTTCGGCGCCGCAATGCGACGCGCATCTCGTGCTCGCGCGCACCGCCGACGAAGGCGGCCTGTCCTGCTTCTACGTGCCGCGCTTCACGCCGGACGGCCGCAAGAATGCGGTGCAGGTCCAGCGCCTAAAGGACAAGCTCGGCAACCGTTCGAACGCGAGCAGCGAGGTGGAGTTCTTCGATGCCTACGGACTGATGATCGGCGATGAGGGGCGCGGGGTGCCGACCATCATCGAGATGGCGAACTTCACGCGGCTCGATTGCGTGATCGGCAGCGCGGCGCTGATGCGCGCGGCGCTCGTGCAGGCGATCCATCACGCGCGGCATCGCAGCGTATTCGGCGCGCGTCTCGTCGATCAACCGTTGATGCGCAACGTGCTCGCCGATCTCGCGCTCGAATCCGAGGCGGCGACGGTCCTGTTCATGCGGCTCGCGGGCGCGTTCGAGCAGAGCGGCGCGCCGGGCGGAGCGCTCGCCGAGCGCGCGTGGCGGCGCATCGTGACGCCCGCCGCGAAGTTCTGGGTGTGCAAGCGCGCGCTCGAATTCACCGGCGAGGCGATGGAGGTCTGGGGCGGCAACGGCTATGTCGAAACCGGACCGATGGCGCGTTTCTATCGCGAGGCGCCGGTCAATTCGATCTGGGAAGGTTCAGGGAATGTGATGTGTCTCGATGTGCTGCGCGCGTTCGAGCGCGAGCAGGACGCCGCGCACGCGCTGCTCGATGACTGGCGGACGACCGCGGGCGCGCATCCGGCGTTGGCGGGGGCGCTGGCGTCGCTCGTCGACATGCTTACGGGCGATCCGGGCGCGAGGGAAGCGTCGGGGCGGCGCATCGCGCAGCAACTGGTGCTTTGCGCGCAAGGGGTGTTGCTGGCGCGGCATGCGCCGCGGGACGTCGCGGATGCGTTCATTGATACGCGGCTCGGTGATGCGCGTGGTGAAACTGGGCGGGTTTATGGCACGCTGCCGGCGCGCTTCGATCATGGGGGGATTGTTGGGCGGGCGTTTGCTGCCTAGGGCCTTGGGCTTCTATGGAGTGCCTGTATTCGCGGTGGTCTATTAGCACTGCCCCTGTGCGGGGCGGCAGTCACTTTCTTTGCTGCTGCAAAGAAAGTAACCAAAGAAAGCAGCTATCCCCAGCCTAAGCACTTCACACCGGCCGCGGCACAGACGATTGGCCTAATGGCCCGGCAGTAGCGAGTGCCCCCAAAAACTCACCGGGCTTGGCTCGCGCACGGTTTGCCGCCCGAGACGATTCAGCGCGCTGGTTCAGCACGAAAGAGTTCCGGCACAGCGCTACGCGCTGCCGTTGGGTATGCGAGGGAAACCGTCGAAGAAGAAGCGCACGCGGACCCGGTTGACCCATCGGCCGCGAAGCGGGCCGGAGCCATTTGGTGCTGAACCAGTGACGCAAGCGATGCGATGCGGCAGACCGTGCGCGAGCCAAGCCCGACTGGGCCTTCGAGGGCGACACTTAGGCGAGTGCCACCGCGGGCTGGCAAGCATGGCCAAACTGCGTGTGACCGCGGGCTTAAACG
>NZ_JAQQDB010000056.1:0-44453 GCF_046030135.1 Caballeronia jiangsuensis | reverse complement strand
GAGCCATGCACCAGCTTATCGATTCAGGGCGCCTCAAGGGTTCGCTGCGCCGGGCTCACGCCCGCCCTCGACCCGCCAAACCGCCCACTCGGATTTCAAAAGAGGCAGACAAACAATTGGCTGAATTAAAAGAGCGCGAGACGCGCCAAGCGTTAAATGAAATCGTGGCAAAGATGCGCGAGTACGGCATCTCCATCAACGAACTGATAGGCCGCAAGGCGGACTCTCTGTCTGATGAGCATTCAGCGAAGTATCGAGACCCGGTGACTGGGTCAACTTGGAGCGGACGGGGGCGCGCACCCGGCTGGCTTGCCGGCAAGGACCGTAACGAGTTCCTGGTCGATACACAGGCAGCCACTCGAGGCAAAGTTCAAGCGGCGTTGTTTGCTCGGGAACGGTGAGTAATAGTCGCTTGCAAACTCTTGGTAAGGGTTTATACTGAGTTCGTCTCCTCCATGTCTCAACCGACTTGGATTCAAGCCTGCGTTCACGCAGGCTTTTCTTTTTCGGTTGTCGTTTTTCGAGGCCCTGACTTTGACGTCAGCGTTGCGCTTCACTCCGTCACGCAGGCTTCAATTTCGCCGTAAGGTTCGAAGCGTCTCGTTGGAGTTATGCTACGTGACGTCGCGGTCGCGAACGGCCAGCCTTGAATGCGAGGTACATATGGTCCGAACAGAGAAAGAGAAGATGCTGGCAGGCGAGTTGTACACGGCCAGCTCTCCAGAGATACAGGCTGACCAGGCTGAGGCCCGAGCGTGGTTGCAGCGGTTCAACGCAAACATCGACATGCCGCTTGCCGAGCGATACCAGCTGTTGAAAGACCGCTTCGCCAATGTCGGAGTGGACTCGATGGTCCGCCCGCCGTTCTTCTGTGACTACGGATACAACATCACGCTGGGGGCTGGCGTATTTCTCAACTATGGCTGCACCATCCTTGATGTCGTGACAGTGGAAATCGGCGACATGACGCAGATTGCCACCGGTGTGCAAATTCTGACCGCTGACCATCCGCGCGACCCAGCGGTCCGGGCAAGTGGCCTAGAGTTCGGACGTCCCATTCGGATTGGGCGCAACGTTTGGATAGGCGCGGGCGCAATCATCCTTCCGGGAATCACCATCGGTGACAACGCATTGATTGGCGCCGGCAGCATCGTCACTCGCGACGTTCCGGCAGGGACGACGGCGGTAGGTAATCCGGCTCGAATTCGTATGGGCGAAACACGATAAATCGCGAGTTGGCGCGGCAGACGGACAAGCCATATCCCCCAGTCGTTCCTCAGTTCCTCGTCGAGCGCTTTCGCCTTTCGCGAAGCTCAACACCTGCGTCGACCGGCGTAAATGGTGCCTGAAACCGCGTCACCAGAAAGTCGATAAACGCGCGCGCTCGGGCCGTTTGGTTCTTCTGACGGGGGTAGTACACAAAGAGGTCAGCCGAAGGAAGGACTGTATTTGGAAGCACAAGGCTCAGCCTTCCGCTCTGTACATATTTAGCCAAGTCCCATTCCGAGCGAATCAGGATTCCGTGTCCCTCGAGTGCCCACCGAAGCACGATGTCACCGTCGTTGCTCGACAGAGCGCCTTTGACTTTGATGGCCTCCGTATGGTCGTTGACGATATAACGCCAAACACCATACGCGTCGTCGTTCTGGCGGTGGATGATGCACCGATGGTTGGCCAGGTCCTCAACCCGCTCCGGAACACCATGTTTCTCTAAATACTTCGGAGACGCACAAAGGAAACGGCGGTTGCTCATGATGCGGCGCGCGCTCAGACGACTATCGGGTAACTCGCCGAACCTAATTGCCATGTCGAACGCACCCTCGACCAGGTCGACAGGACGGTCAGTCACCTCAAATTGCACTTCAACACTCGGGTATCGCTTGGCAAATTCCGATACCAATGGGGCAATCGTCGTCCTGCCGAACCCGAGCGTCGCGTTGATGCGCAGCAACCCCTGCGGGTCGCGTTTTGCCCCAGAAATGGCCTCCTCCATTTCGCGCACCTGCCCGACTATCTGAGACGCATATCGTAGATACGTCTCGCCCTCGGGCGTGAGGCTAACGCTTCGAGTCGTTCGATTGACCAAGCGCACACCGAGACGCTGCTCGATAACCCCGAGTCGCTTCGTCGCGGCCGGCGGAGACAGGTCAAGGGCACGCGCAGCACCGGACAGGCTCCTGAGCTTCGCCAGCAAAATGAAGAATTCGAAGTCGGTCGCGGTCTGAGTTTCAGTATTCACCGAATGTGAAAAATGAAATGAATGTAAGTGCAGTTTAGCAGCGTTTTTCGCGGTTAAGCTACTTCCACATTGCAATGAACGCGTAGCAACACCTTCCAAACTCAGGAGACAGTGCCGTGAGAATCGTTGAAATCCGGGAAAAGACCGTTCCCATCAGCTCGCCCATCCGCAACGCCTACATCGACTTCAGCAAGATGACGCTGAGCCTGGTAGCGGTTATCACCGACGTTATTCGTGATGGCAAGCCGGTGGTGGGATACGGCTTCAATTCGAATGGCCGGTACGGCCAGGGGAAATTGATGCGCGAGCGCTTCATTCCTCGCATTCTGGAAGCAGACCCGGCTTCGCTGGTGAATGATGCGGGCGACAATCTCGACCCACACAAAATCTGGGCGACCATGTTCACGAACGAGAAGCCCGGTGGTCACGGCGAACGTTCGGTCGCAATTGGCACCATCGACATGGCCATCTGGGATGCGGTGGCGAAGATTGAAGGCAAACCGCTGTTCCAGTTGCTGGCGGACCGCTACGGCAATGGTCAGCCTGACCGCAAGATTTTCGTGTACGCAGCGGGCGGTTACTACTACCCGGGCCAGGACCACGAGAAGCTCAAAGATGAGATGCGCAGCTACATCGACCGTGGATATACGGTCGTGAAGAAGAAGATTGGTGGCGCATCGCTCAACGAAGACCTGCGTCGTATCGATTCAATTCTCAGCGTGCTGCAAGATGGCCAGAAGTTGGCAGTGGACGCGAATGGCCGCTTCGACCTTGACACTGCCATCCAATATGCGAAGGCGCTGTCGCAATATGACCTGTTCTGGTACGAGGAACCGGGTGACCCGCTGGACTTCGAGCTGCAAGCCACGCTTCGTAATTACTACAAGAATCCGATGGCGACAGGCGAAGACCTGTTCTCGATGCAGGACGCCCGCAACCTCATCCGCTACGGTGGCATGCGGCCCGACCGCGACTGGCTCCAATTCGACTGTGCACTGAGCTACGGGCTTGTGGAGTATCTCCGCACACTCGACATGCTTCGTGAACACGGTTGGTCCCCAAGCCGTTGCATTCCGCACGGTGGGCATCAAATGTCGCTCAACATCGCAGCGGGCCTGGGCCTCGGTGGAAACGAGTCGTATCCGGACTTGTTCCAGCCATACGGCGGCTTCCCTGACGGCGTCAAGGTCGACAACGGCTACATCACGATGCCGGACCTGCCGGGAATCGGCTTCGAAGGCAAAGCGGACCTCTTCGCTGAGATGAAGAAGCTCTCTGCCTAAAACCAGACACCAGCAATAAGCACCGACGGTTCTCGCCGGTGCGGCAAAAAAACAAAAGCAAAGCAACGAAACCGGGCCGTGCTCATCACAGCGGGGATGCTCCGCTGTGGCCGCTCGCCCATTTTCTACGATAAGACGCCATGCATAGGAGACAAACATGCTGGTATCACGAGTCAGAAAATCGCTCTCGAAGCTCTACGTGCAAGTTCTCATCGGCATTATCGCCGGCATCTTGCTAGGGCATTTCTATCCAGACATCGGCTCGCAACTCAAGCCCCTTGGAGACCTCTTCATCAAGCTTATTCGGATGCTCCTCGCTCCGATTATCTTCGCGTCAGTAGTCGTTGGCATTGCGCGCATGAACGACCTTCACGAAGCGGGACGCGTAGGTGTCAAAGCGGTCCTGTATTTCGAAGTGGCATCGACAGTCGCGCTTATTGTCGGCATGGTTGTCGTCAATGTCGTAAAACCTGGCAGCGGCATGAACATTGACCCAGCACACATTGATGGGTCTGCTATTGCCACCTATACCCAGGCCGCAAAGCAACACGGTACGCTCGACTTTCTCATGAGCATCGTGCCGAACAGCATCGTGGGTGCTTTCGCAAACGGTGAGATGCTGCCGATTATCTTCTTCTCGCTGCTGCTTGCCATATCGCTCGCGAAACTCGGCCCACGAACGGCACCGTTTGTGGACATGCTCGATATGTTCCTCCAGGGAATGTTCGGCGTTGTTCGAATCGTGATGTACGTGGCACCCATCGGCGCCTTCGGCGGTATGGCGTTCACTATCGCAAAGTACGGCATCGGGACACTTGCGTCATTCGGTCAGTTGATGCTCTGCCTTTATCTCACTTCCATCTTCTTTGTAGTCGTTGTTCTTGGCCTGGTCATGCAGATGTGCGGCCTGTCGCTCTTCAAGTATCTCCGTTACATCAAGGACGAGATTCTCATCACGTTGGGCACCGCATCAACGGAAGCCGTACTGCCGCAGATGCTCGTGAAGATGGAGCGCATGGGTTGCTCGCGTTCGGTCGTTGGGATGGTGTTGCCGACCGGCTACACGTTCAACGCAGACGGAACGGCCATCTACCTGACGATGGCAGCCCTTTTTATCGCTCAAGCCATGAACGTTCACCTGAGCATCTGGGACCAGTTGCTTGTCCTGGGCGTACTTCTGCTGACATCGAAAGGCTCGGCGGGCGTGGCCGGCGCAGGTTTCGTCGCGCTTGCAGCGACGTTGGCCTCGATGCACAAGATTCCCGTCGAAGGACTGGTTTTGCTGCTCGGCGTCGACCGCTTCCTCAATGAGGCCCGCGCTGTGACCAATCTCATTGGAAACGGCGTAGCAACCGTGGTCGTTGCCCGATGGGAGGGACAGCTCGACATGGAAATAGCCCGGGCCATGTTGGACAAGAAGACCACCGTTGAAGTAGATGACCTGGCGACGCGCGACTTTCCCGAAGCAGAACACGCCTTGGCGAAACAACCAGCGGTCCGGTCGAACGCTCACTGACGCACGGTCGGCGCCTCGAAAATCGGGCGCTGTCACTTAGAAAGAGCAGGCATCCTTTTGAGTACGAGAGTTGAAATGACCAAGCAATCTGACCAGTCAGCTTTCCGAGAAGCGGCGCTCGATTATCACGAGTTTCCGACCCCCGGAAAGATTGCAATCGCGCCAACCAAGCAAATGATTAACCAGCGCGACCTGTCGCTCGCTTATTCGCCCGGCGTCGCATTTGCATGCGAGGAGATAGTCGCCAATCCGCTGAACGCAGCTAGGTTCACCGCACGCAGCAACCTCGTCGGCGTTGTGTCGAACGGAACGGCGGTGCTGGGACTGGGCAACATTGGACCGCTCGCCTCGAAACCTGTCATGGAAGGCAAAGCGGTGCTGTTCAAAAAATTCGCGGGTATCGATGTTTTCGACATTGAACTTAGCGAGAATGACCCACATAAGCTGGTCGACGTCATCGCTGCGCTGGAGCCTACGTTTGGCGGCATCAACCTCGAGGACATTAAGGCGCCAGACTGCTTCATCGTCGAGCGCGAGTGCCGCAAGCGGATGAAGATTCCGGTCTTCCACGACGACCAGCACGGCACGGCGATTGTCGTGGCCGCGGCGGTTCAGAATGGCTTGAAGGTTGTCGGCAAAGACATCCGGGAGGTGACGCTCGTTGCTTCCGGCGCCGGCGCAGCGGCCCTAGCGTGTCTTAATCTGTTGGTCGACCTCGGACTTCCGGTCGCGAACATTTACGTAACTGACTTGGCCGGCGTTGTCTACAGAGGCCGGGCCGAACTGATGGACCCCGACAAGGCGCGCTTTGCTCGCGAGACCAGCGCCCGCACTTTGTCTGACGTGATTGAAGGGGCGGATGTGTTTCTTGGCCTGTCGGCGGGTGGGGTGCTCAAGCCGGAGATGGTCAAGCAGATGGCGGCGAAGCCGCTCGTCCTCGCACTTGCAAATCCAACGCCTGAAATCCTTCCGGAGCTGGCTCTCGAAGTTCGGCCAGACGCTGTTCTGGCGACAGGTCGGGCGGACTATCCGAACCAAGTCAACAACGTTCTCTGCTTTCCGTTCATTTTTCGTGGCGCTCTGGATGCCGGAGCGACGGTCATCACCAAGGAAATGGAGATTGCAGCGGTGAACGCCATTGCAGGGCTCGCACGTCAGGAGTAGAGCGACATCGTTGCCACTGCGTACGGAATTCACAATCTGTCGTTCGGTCCGGACTATTTGATACCAAAGCCATTCGACCCGCGTCTCATCGTGAAGATTGCGCCGGCAGTCGCGAAAGCCGCGATGGAGTGCGGCGTGGCGTCGCGACCCATTGAAGACATGGAAGCGTACGAACGGCACCTCCAGCAATTCGTCTACCACAGCGGTCCGACGATGAAGCCGGTGTTCCAGCTCGCCCGCAGTGTGGAAGCTGATAGAAAACGCATCGTGTTCGCCGAGGGCGAAGAGGAGCGCGTGTTGCGCGCCGTGCAGATACTCGTTGATGAAAAGCTGGCCAAGCCTATTCTTATCGGCCGTTCAGCGGTCATTGCCCAGCGAATCTCGAAGTTCGGTCTTCGTCTGACCGCGAATGTCGACTTCACCATCGTCGATACCGACCGCGACGAGCGCTATCGAGACTTCTGGCAGACGTACGCGAAGAAGATGGCTCGCAAAGGAATCAGCGAGCAGATGGCGAAACTCGAGATGCGCCGCCGGACGGCCCTCATCGGCGCCATGCTCGTGGAGAAAGGCGAAGCAGACGGCATGATTTGCGGCACGGTGAGCACCACGCACCGGCATCTGCACTTCATTGACCAGGTCATCGGAAAGAAGGACAGCGCGACAGTCTACGCAGCCATGAACGGGCTCGTTCTGCCGGGTCGGCAGATTTTCCTTGTCGATACACACGTCAACGTCGACCCCACCGCTGAACAACTGGCGGAAATCACTATCATGGCGGCCGAGGAGGTGAAGCGCTTCGGTATCGCGCCAAAGGTTGCACTGCTGTCGCATTCGAACTTCGGTACAAGCAACGCGCCGAGCGCACAGAAGATGCGCGATGTTCTAGCGCTTCTTCGGGAGCGAGTTCCCAAGCTCGAGGTTGATGGCGAGATGCACGGTGATGTCGCACTGGACGCTCGGGCGCGCAAAGACGTTATTCCAGAATCGACACTCGATAGTGACGCGAATCTACTTGTTTTGCCAAATATCGATGCGGCAAACATCTCTTACAACCTGTTGAAGTCCGCTGCTGGCAACAACATTGCCATTGGGCCGATTCTGCTTGGTGCGGCCAAGCCCGTTCATGTCCTGACAGCATCGGCGACTGTGCGACGAATCGTCAACATGACGGCGCTCCTTGTTGCAGATGCGGGAGCGTACCGGAGCCAATATTCAGCTCGCTCATAAGTCAATATCGAGGGACAGGTTGGGCAACGCGATGAGCGCAGGCGTAAGTTCGGATAGAAAGGATGCAAGAAACAAGAGCGACCCTATCGATGGGGCCGCTTTTGATGTGAGGGGGCGGATAGCTGGCAACCAGCGCCAGTCTTCCTCACCGTATCTCCCGCGTTACGATTTGAGCTCGGGCCACGCCTTCGCTTGGGCGAGCCGAGCTTCCTCCGAGCCCTCGGGCGCCAGGTAATCGTCGCAAACGGCGATAGCTCGGGTCACATCTGTCGTTCCAGCATCGCTCCGAGCCGATAACTCTTTGCGCCACATCAGGACGTCCTCGCGCCCTCGGTGGTTCATCTCCCAAACCATCCAATCAAGTAGATGAACCAATTCTTGGCTGGGAATTTCGGTCAGTTCGGCGTTAGTCATGACTTGTTCCTTCGTTGGCAGCGTTATGCGTTTCGCCTGAAATCCGCCGAGGCCGAGTTTGCAATCATTCGCGTGCTCCATTGTACGAGCATCGCCAGCACTAGCGCGATGCCGAAAGCAATGCCAATGCCTTGGATAGGCAGCAGCACAGCGAGCGTCAGGCAGAATGCGGCAAATGAGAAGCGACCTAGAACCATCCCTCGCAGCAACGAAACTACAAATTCTGAACCGTGAGCACGGTGCGATGATACCGACAGGATGCTTCCGAGCAGAGGAAAGACCGCGAGCAACCCACTCCATTTCGGCCCAACCGCGGCAGCTAGGTAGGTGACCACCAACGTGAGCAAAGCAGCCAGGACCATTCGCATCGCCAAGTCTCGACGTCGAAGCGGTAGTCCCGGTGCTTCAACTGTGCTGCGCGGAAGGAATCGCTGACCGATTACGACTGCCGCGAACGCGACGCCGATGCACCACGGCAGAGTAGCGGGCAGTTTGGACAACGCTGATGCGACCAAGAGCCAGCAGACTAAGGGCAGCGCAAAAGCGGTCGGCCATCTCGCCGTCCGGCAAGCCCACGCATAAGCGAAGTTGAACGCTCAGAAGCGCAGATTGCGGACACAGAAAGCATCGCCGCCTGCGCAGCGAATTCCGGCCCCTTCTCCATTGCGAGCAGAAGGAGTATCGGCCCGGCTACAGCGGGAAAGCCGGCGAGCCATCCGGCCGCTTTTGGTCCCCACCATTTGCCCGACATCGAGATGAACCAAAGGAAAGCGGGGACCAGGGCGAGCTTGAGGGCAAGCATGGAAATGGCTCGTACGTTAAAGATGCATTTTATCGACTTTGGCCAGAACATTGCGCTCAACGAAATCGCGACGAGCGGGATTGTCGGCACCGACCGAACAGCTTGACAATTGACCGGCCAAACTCAGACGAAGCGGGCGGCTGCCGTAGACGCATGCTCGGTATCGCCCTGCTGCTCAGCAAATATTTCATCGGAATTCTCTCGCGTAGGCCGACACTTTTTTCGAATCCGTGGGCCGCGGCAAAATCATGGCCTTCCACGCGACGTATACTTTAGGCAGCCTACCGCTTTGAGTCGGTTGCCGCGTGACTGGTCGGACATCAACGGCAGCAGTCGCGGGACAGCCGGTACTGTGGGATAGCCTTGAGATACCGGACAGGGTGGCGAAGTTAGCGCCCTGAGGCGAACGGCTGACGGGCGACGCTGGCTCCGAGGGGCATCTCATGATGCTTCGGAACGTGTCTGAAGGCCTCGCACAGGATAAGGCGGGGCTCAACTTCACCAAGGGGCATTCACAGAAACACAGGATGTTTGCTAGAGGGAAATGCGTTGCAGAACGCCGCTGGGTCTTTGCATGAAACGATGCTTACAAGGCGCCCTGTCTGATTTCAATGCACAACGGCATGACCGTACGATGCGAAGAAGAGGAGTGGGCGCTCGATTTCGGCCAGGAACCGAATGCGATTGACGCGGCGTTGAAGACGGCCGGGGTAGACACCGGCCGTCTCAAACAGGCGTCCAACGAGTATATTCCGAGCAGTAATTGACTGGGAGTTCGGGCGGACCCGGCATGTGTCGACTGCTATGGCCAGTGGTGAAATCAGACAGGCACTTCTTTCTGATGACTTCTAGCGGCGCCCACGGCTGCGGACTGACGAGAAAGAACTGCACGAGGCCTTCCGATTCGCCACTGGCTTCCAACTGAGCTTGGCCGACAGCGCGCCTATCCAAGAGGACAATGGCTTTACTGATGGCGGACAGCTCGGCGACCGGTCTGTGCTTCAGCGACGGTTTCATGGCTGTGCGATGCGACGCGCGAACGGCTGCGGCGCGCGCTTTACCAGCTTGAATGCGTCGAAGCCGTTTCGGACGGACTGGACGGCTGCATGCCCGCGGGAACCGTGAGTGAGGTGAATGGCCGTGGGTTGAAGCATCAGCGAATGCTTACAAGACGGCGGTCACAAGGCTACCCGGCCGGGGCTGACGAGCGGCGGGCGCTTGTGTACCGGGGATGCGGACCCGGGCATTTACGGCTCTTTCTGCCCGGTGCCGGACAATCAGGCGTCTGGTTGCCCTTGACATTTGACGTCTATTCAACAATTCTGACGCAAGAGACCGCAAACAAATGTGAGACCGTGAGAAATGAGCTTGCCCGCCGACGTGCGGAGACTCTCGGAATTAGCTGGCCGGCTGGATTCCTTGTGCTAGGCTGATAGAGGCAGGCCCGACCGGAGAGGAGGAAATGCGCTTTCTTATCGCCTCCTTGATTACTCTCGCGACGTGTGTGGCAACCTCCGTTCCGTGCCAAGCTATCGATTGGTCGACAACGCGAAAGTCCATCGTGTTCGTTACTGCAAGCGTAACTGAGCCATCCGGAAGCACGACGACCGAAACCGGTACTGGTTTCATCATAACCACGTCTGGCTATGTCATTACGGCAAACCATGTGATTGGTCCTAATCCAAATGTCAAAATCACAGTCCGAATCGGAAGCAGGTCGGGTGAGGAACTGATTGCGTATCACGTCGATGCGCCGGTCTTTTCGGATGTCGTTCTACTGCAACTACCAGATTCGAAAGGGCCCTACAACCCCGTCATGTTCCACGACCCAAAGGCTTTGAAGGTGATGGACCACTTAGAAACCGGCGGCTTCCCGCTTAGTTCCGATTTTTCGGTTGTCGACGGCACGCTAAGTAATCAGGCGAATCCAAGGGGTTTATGGCAAGTCAGTATTCCCCTCAATTACGGGAATAGCGGCGGGCCTGTATTTGATGTTGGCGGAGGAGTAATTGGAATGGTGGTAGGAGGTATTCGAGGTGCCCAGCAAGTAAATTATATCTTGCCCCTGAACATTCTCTCTCCGTTATTAAACGTCGCTGGTCTGACGTGGCCGCCGTTTACTCCTTCTTCGAACGCGAACGCGGCGATAGTTGTTCCGGATTTCAGCGCTCCAGCGCTGCCATCAGTTTCAGAGCTAAATCAGAAAGGCGGGGCGTCGAATTGCCACGAAATAACGGTGATTTCGTCAGGATTTCCGCCAAGATATGAAAAGAAAACGGAATGTAACTAAAAATCGCTTTAGGAGGAGTTATGTGCGCGGTCGCGAAAACCAAGATAGCTCTGTTGATTCTTACATCGGCATTTTTTCTGCAAAGCGCGGTAGCGCAAATATCCAGCGCGGCGGCCGCAGTGGCAAATGACTTTAACGTAAAGTTTGATAATAATCAGATAAACAAGATATACGATTCCCACGTCGGTGACTTTGTCCGGTCAAAAATGACGCGCGACAGCTCCGTCTCTCAACTTTCCGTTATGCGGTCAAGCTTGGGTGGAGGGGCTAGTTCGAGGAGTGTGATAACGCAACAGTCCAGCACGGACCCATCGACCGGTGCTAAGGTCGTAGCGATTCGTTACCAGGCCGTTTTCCCTATTGGAAAGGTATATGAGGACCTTTCTTTGGTTGAAGAAAAGCCTGGCGTATGGAAGCTATATGGCGTTTTTTTTAACCCGGTCCCAGTGGAGTGAGTTCGCGATAACTGCTAATTCCTCGCGCCATACAGAATTGATGCGGTCTTTGCATCGTTGTCACTGAGCTTAGCTTCACTATGGTAAATCATGTGACAATAATTCATGACAGAGTTTGCATCATACGGGGTACCTTCTGTGCTTGCATCCGCTGGGGGCGTATCACGTCCGTCTTTGTTATACCGCTCCTTGCAAGCCTTTGGAGCATCTTCCCTTAGATTTTCGTGCGCCAAGCCAAGCGCGTGCCCAAACTCATGCATCGACTCGATTTTGATGCATTCGGATACTCGCTTCTCGCATTCAGTATGTGACCAATTCGTGAATGTTAGATTGAGCTGCATTCCGTTATGGACACCATCCAATCTGGTTCCAATTAAAGACGTCGGCTGACTCGTGTCGTCATTTATCCGAATGCGGACGCCTTTCGTGTCTTTTTGACATTGCAGCCAGCCCGTAAAATTTATATTCGACACTTTTTGCCAGCTGCTTTCGACCGCTTTTTCGACCTCAATCCGACCAGCTTCGTTCTTCGAATCTGCATTTTCCCAGCATACATTGACAATACTTGATTGCCAAAGATGCTGCTTGGAAACATAGCCGTAGTTGACCAATGTTGAATCGATTTTCACAAAATCAATGTCTCGAGCAGCTTGAGCTTGTGAAAATTCCGGGTACAAAAATCCGACTACAAAAGCTAAACATGCGACGTGGTGGACCCGTGGTGACAAAATTTGAAGCATGGTCAATGAGCCTGTATCCATTTTTCAAACGGGGTAAGCACGGCGGCTTTTTCACCCGTGTCACATGCCGGAAGCACGCCCGCAGGCGGGGAAGCCGCTCCGGCAATTCCGAGCGCTGGGAGAGCAGCTTTCAAAAGGTCGCTCGTAGCTTTTAGGGCATCCGCCGCTGCCGGCTCCGAATTGAAGCTTAATTCTTGAAGCGTGCCGTCATCATTAAGTTTTACTGAAAATGACGTCTTATTCAAAGCTGCCGTATTTGGCCTTACGTAGTAAGTCGGACCGGTAGGTAAGCTAACCAATCTAAAAAAAGGAGTGGATGTATCGCAGGGGCCGCCCTTGCTAAGCTTAGTGTATGTTCCTTCTTCAACCCAAACTTGAGACGTTTTTATCAATATTCCATGGACCGGCTTCCTTCCCTCCGGGTCAAGGGCAGTCGAAAGGTCTCCGGAGCAGGAAATAAGTGTCGCGGCCACGAGCGGAATCGTCACGAATTTGGCGAGAATTGAAACCCGTGTCCCGGTCATAGCTGCCTCCTGTAAAGGTCTTCTTTACTCAATGTCCCGCAATTAAAATTCAGACGCGTGCCGACACCAAATGATAGGTTGTTTCTCTTTTCTTGCCGTCAGTGTTAACCTCAGCCAGTGGCATTGGTCTTATTTCGTCTGACGGTGGCGGGCGCCTTCTGCATCCAGATGCTTATGCGTGCGCAGATAGAGCGTATACCGGAGAATAGGTATTTTTTGACCAATGTTCTGTTCTTACAAACGGTTTCCGACAAGACGACGAAGCGCCGGGAGGCTACGTCGATGGATACCAACTCGCGTTCGCCAAGACTTCCGCTGACGGCTCAGGCAAATGCGATTGCAAGCGCAACCGAGGAACGGGGCACCGCGTGTTCGCTCCGCGCGGTTCGCAGCGAGGGGCACCATCACGCGCGACAAAAAGTTCGTCGAAGCGTCGGGAGTTGGCGCAGGACGCAGAAGAAGCTGAACTAGCATGGGGTGCGCCTGGATTGACTGCCATGCGTAGCGATGCGCGAGCAAGACCGATTTAGCCGACGATGAGCGCTGAAATGCCGGACGAGGCCTTGCTTGTCCGACGCACACTACGGGGTCGGCTCTGTGCCCATCTCGCCTCACTCGAAGAGACGGGCCTTGAATATCGCTTCCAGCTCCTGAACGAAGCCTCTATGCATCGAGTGCGCCATTTACTCTTCTGACCCGTGCCGTAAGCCGTTCACCGCGTCCGGGGCTATGCCGAGCATGCGGAGCGTGTCTTGTATGACGTCGGCCTCCGCCAGCATGCGCTCCATGGAGCCAACCGGAAGGTCCTCTGGCATATTCTTCCCTTGCGCCTTCCGAATGGCATCGACGGTCACGCAGAATGCGAAGGCCGCTAGATAATCGTTGTCCTCCACGTCTTCTCTCTGTCAATAACAACAACAAACTAAATATCGACCGAATTTCATCTTTCTTGATGGCAGTGGAACGTCTACTCGAAAAGGTTCGGCAATGCCCCGTTCGTCGGGCAATGGCCGATTGATTTCGGCCGGGAGCTCTATCCGCTTCGGTGAACTTGAAAGTTCAATTGGTTTGGTAGCTGGTCGTCTACCAGCGCTTAAACTCCGCAGCATCATCTGGTATGCGTCTCCGCTGGGACTTATCGAGCTGTGAAAAGATTATTCATCGGAAAAGGACAGCGAGGCCCGATGGGCACCAACGACGGAAGGCTGTCGCCCGGCCACAGTTGGCATGGTATCCGACCGCGACAACTGCACGATGACTCAACAGGCATTTGCAGCCGTGAGGTGAATTGACGTCCGTGGCAGCTTCAATTTCGCCGGTCGTGCCCGTTCGCCGAAGGAGCTTGGCTGCCTGTTCGAGGCTCGTATCGAACAGATGTGCGACCTGGTGGAGCTCGAACCAAGCTGTGTTCTCGTCGAGCGTTCCATCGATTTTCTTGCTGCTCGACGCACAGACGTGCTTCACAGACCTCATCGAGCACACTCCACGTAGTCGTCAAATCGTCACGGGACACCCTCTTCGTCTGTTCGTTTGCGACAAGCGTAAGTGCTGCGGGCTAACAGCCGCTTACGGCAAAGGGTGCTTTCCCGTGCTGCCCGCCTTCTGATTGAGCTCTCCTGCAGTCGGTGGACCTATGAAATTTGTGGTTGCAATTTGCTCCCCTATACCGGGCTTTGCTTCGTCTAAGGCGCGGGCGGCCGTGCCGATTTTGATTTCAGGGGCGAGATTACTCACAGGCGGAGCGAACTCGGGCGAAGGCGGCGTCTTAACATCTTTCTCGTTTGACTCTGGCGCGCTAAGGCACGGCCACCTAAAGGCATCCAACCCTCTGTCTAGGAGAGGTTTAATCACCATGCTCTTCGCGATTTCAAATACAACAAGGAGAATGAGAGCGTTCAAAGCCGCGATGACATAAAGGGCGTTCTTGACCAGTCCCGCTGCGAGGAAAAGCTCGTCCCTACGCAAAGCTGGCACCAGCGGCCCAAGAGTCCGCAAATGCTGGTCGACATCAAGCGTCAGAGGACTGAGGACCGCTGAGGCAATCTCCGCGACGGAATAGCCCCCATCAGTCACCGCCGCGCCTTTATGGAATAGAAGCCAGACGAGCGGAGGGGCAAGCACGAGTTCGAGAAATGTTGTTAGGTGTGTCCGACTCAAATACACCGCTAGCCCATCCTTTGCAACCGGTTTGGTACTTCTCGATAGTCGCCACATAACATGAGGGCATAAGAGAAGCGCCACAATGGTGACTAAAGTGCCTGACACCAGCAGCAATTCGAACGTACCTGATAGACCTTTAGTTGCTGCGGTAACATTGGCCAATATCTCGTCGACCAGTTGATTGCAAGAATCGGTCTTGGAAGTTGCAGAGCAGTAGGGCACTTTGTTAAGGATGGCACTTCGAACATCCTTTAGCGGTTTGAGCCTGCTTTCTACGAAACTAACGTACACGACAACCACTACAACCGTTAGTGTGGCTGCGCCGAATTGCGCTGGCCACTGTGAGGACATCATTTCCCTTTTCCAACGAGACAGATTGCAAACCGCACTAAAAAAAGACTTTAGACCTGGCGAGGTGGACGGGACCTTCATGTAATAATTGAGCCCGTACGCTGCGCGCGCTGTTTGCCACAGCCATGAGCCAGCCCACAGCGTCACCGGTAGCACAATTTCCACAGGTATATGTGCTGATAGAAGACCGAGAATGTTCATTGCGCCTCCCGTTTGCGAGATATAGACGATGAGTAGGGCGCGCTCGAATGTCAAGCACAGGGCGTTATGCACCCTAAAAGACGTGGCGTGTGGCCAATATTAAGTTTCCTTTTACAAGAAAACGCGGATTGGGGGTTTCTTGGCGCTAGCACGATTGAATTCCGAGAGAAGGCGCGCCCGTTCGCGGGGTTGGGTGTCCGTTGGAACGGAATATTGCTTCGATTTCCTTAGCGGGTGTCCTCGCTAGTCTTCGGGCCCGTCCAGCAGCAATTGCCGCGTGCGCTTCATGACCCAAGTCACTTCACATTGCGAGAAGTTCCACTCTCCCGAGTCGACCTTCAATCTCAAGCCTTTCTCGGCCCGGGTCAACGCCACGTCTTGCGACAGACCCGAGCTAGACATTTTTCGCGAAGCATACGCGGATAGCTGACTAGCAAGGTCCTCACATGCGTCGTAACGTACCCACAGTTGCTCTTCAGTGAGCCCGCTTAGATAGCGCCCGTCGACTTCGCGAACGAGAAGTTTTGGTTGAACCCCGGTTACAGAGCCTGGGTCCGGCTCTCTCGGAAAATCATCAGGCACACGTCGGGGAGTCATATCTTCCTCTTGACTGTTGGGGGTCGTTTCCGTCGCGCATTCACAAAGAGGCGTCAAGCAGCTTGAGGGTACCTTAGCGAACAAGAGCTTGTCCTCTTCGACAGCGGTTTTGATTTTGCTCCATGCCGAGTCGACGTCGGATGAAGCAGCAAAGACGCACCACTTACCGGAGAAAATAATTCCGCAGCTAGGGGATTTCCGCATCTGCCAGCTTCGACTGAAGTCTTCGGCTGGCCTGTCGGACGTCCTTGATAGCAGCTCATCGATGCGCGATTGTTCATCCATTGATTGTCGCTTGCGACGAATGTGCGGAGGGCCCGGAGTCTACGCTCACGACTTCGACCCCTGTGTATGCTGCTCTGCCTGAGAAAGATATGCCGGGGGCACTACCTGCGTTAGCCACACACCGTTGTCTGAACACGTGAATGTGTACCCGTCGGCACGCATCTGGGCGGCATTCACGACCAGTACCAGTGGAGGGCCGTGTCGAGCACCGACCTGTTTTGCCATATCCACATCCGTGCTCAAATGAACCGCGTGTCTAGTTTGAGCCGTCAACCCTTCAACGGCGATACTTTTCCAGTTACTCCAAGCAGTGCCGTGGTAGAGGACGGCTGGTGGTTCCATTTCCGCATATCCGAGATTCACCTCGACAGAGTGACCTTGTGCAGCGCGTATTCGCTTGCAATCCGATGAAATCGTGAACCGTTGTTTATCGCTCGTAGCGACCACAGCCACAATGACTTCTCTGGTCACGGTCGGCAGCGTCCTCAGCCGCTTTGATGCACCGGGGCTTCGCGCTGTACGTTCGATAGCACGTATTAACACATCAATAGAGACCCACCCGTGCTTATCGAGTTGGACACCAACCAACAGGGGCTCGTGACGCAAAATTTTCGATAGGAGTTTGCTCACCGCAATATACTCGGCTCGAACGTGCATATCGGTATTCGGCATCGTCACCTGAAGAATTATTCGTCTCAGTGTCTCTTGCGGCGCTTTGTACCGCACAGCGCCGGTATTCGATTCAAGCAGCTAGCTACGCACGCAGATACCACTCACCAGAGCCGTAAATCCCGTTCCGCGTATCAATGTCACGCTTGTAGCCGAGCTCCTTCACGAAGCCCAGCGACTGCAGCCACTTCGCGGGCGCGCATGACGTCCTGCCTATCGGCCCAGTCACGCGTGTAGACACAAATGACGTGTCCATTACGGCCCATGCTACGCACGACGGTGGACACCTTGGCACACATCAACTGGTCATTCTCGATAGCACCACCGATTTTGCTCCACGCCTCGTCCACATCGGTGGGGCTCACATAGATGCACCATTTCCCAGATGCATCTGTAGACGCGAAGTCGTTGTAGCTCGGAGACCTTTTGTAGTGCCAGTTGCAACTCAAATCCTCAGAAGGCTTGTCCGACTTCCTGGACAATCGCTCTTCCACACCAATTCCTTCCTTCATGGAAGCCTCCTCGGACCTTGCGCTTTTCCGTATCAATCAGCTTTGCCGAGCCTCGCGCGACATTGTTCTAGTTCCTTGCTGAGCTCATGTATCCGCGACTGCATGCCCACCGCTTGTTTCAGCAGTTGCCCGACTTCATGCCAGTAGGCATATCCCAAGTCTCCGTCCTCTAAGCCCAGCTCATGGAACTTACGAAGCGCAATCTCGAGGCCGATATGGTTGTCGAAGCGCATCTTTTCTCGTTGAACTTCATGCTCCGCAGCTGGCAGTTGTCGGAACAGGACTCCTTCATTGATGTATCTCTTTTTGATGCGCAGCACGACGAAGGTAAGCACGGCGCCGGCCGCAGTCAAGACCAGCAGTGCGTAATTGTTGAGGGAGAAGGTCAAGAGCGCTTTCATGGCCAGCAGACGTACGAAACTCTGTTCTTATGCCTATGGAAACAGTCGGGCATATTGTTCGGCCGCGGTGGTGGCTTCCCGAACTACCGGCGTAACATCCCCCGCGGATAGTCGTTGAAGCGGCGTCGCCCCGCCCAACGACTCAATCGCGGTCGTGAAGAAGTCGAACATGGACCATGGGTCGATTTTGCCAAGACCGCGTATGACCTTTCTGAAGTCGTCGCGAAAAATCGTAGTCGACAGGAGGAACGCTGGGTAGTAGGCCTCGGGTCCGAAGAAGACGGCAAATACCCTCTGCGATTCGACAAGCTTAGCCAGCTTCTTTTCTGTGAGGCCAGCCGAGGTACAGAAGTCGTGCTTTCGGAGCACTTTTCCTTGAAGCACAAGCGGATAACGCTTGGTGTTCGCGTCACGGTACCGGGGGAAAGGTTTTTTCTCTGGCGTCCGTTCCGACTCAGGTCTAACGCGCTTGCGAAGCCTATCTTCCTCCGCACAAAGGGCAGGGAAGTCGATGCCGTAAGCCATGGCCTGGCCAACGGCCTTGCAAAGATGATTCTTAAACATGCGGCCAAGCGCCGCGTCAGGAATTTCGAGCAGTGTTTCGGCGACTCTCGGGTCAAATAGGATGGCGGCAATCGCAGCGCGATGGATGATATGTTCCACCCATTCGTCTTCGGGCGATGTTTCGGGCTTTGTTGCGCGCGTAGACCGCGGCATGGTCATTCCTTTACTTAAGCGAGTCCACCAATCGTCGGTGTAGAGCGGCGACTCACCAACTAAGGGACCGTCGTCGAGAGGCGGCTTGCGTGGTCTCAAGACTACGTCGTCGAATTGCAGTGAAGTAGACGCCGCTCCACGCCTCGTATGAAACGCACATAGGGAACGCAATTTGGATGCTAAGTATCGCCATCACTCACAGCGTTCCGCACAACTGCTCGGTGACATCTCTGGTGGCACCTCCCTCTCTGCGAAAACAGGTGTCCCACACTTCGACAACAGTCCAGAAGAAACCTGGTTTGCCGAGCAGTCGGTAGGTAGAACCGTCGCTAGTCTGCGCTTGCATCGCGCTTTGGTCGAACTTAACAAGAGCAGAACTGACGCAACCTTGGTCGAGATTGTCGAAGCCGACAAGTCGCTTCAGACCGTCGTCGGACTCGAATATTCTCCATCGTGATAGGAGGACAACGGGCTCAGATGCGATATGAGTAATAGACCGACGGGGCATACAAATCTCCTAAACACTTGCGCGCGTCATTTTGCTGGCTCTGACACGACGGCTTTCCGGCGCTGCCTTTCTCCCGTGCAGTGCCGACCTTGAAGGGGCAAGACGGTCGTCCAGACAACATCGACGTCTTTGCCGGTCACGAATTCATCGCTCGCCGGCGGGTTACGGTCAGCAAGTGGCTGGCTGCTTGTATCAACTGCGCGATACTTGGCTTACCAACCGGACCTGTTCACGTAAAAACGAAAATATGCGATTTTGGCATATGCGATTTTGGCATATACGAATTTGGGCTGCAAGCTGTTCGTCTTGTGCCAGCTTTGTCCAGCCGTGGAAAAATCTATCTACACAAACCAATACGGTCTCTTTCTTGCTACCCTTCGGGCAGCAAGGGAGTCCGCAGGAATTTCACAGACCGAGCTAGCCGCACGGCTCAGCGTCGACCAGCCATTGGTAAGTAAATGTGAGAGCGGGCAACGCCGGCTGGACTTTATTGAGGTTCGCGAGTGGTGTGCTGCCATCGGAATAACGTTGAACGAACTCACTGATTCGTTCGAAGAAACCTTAATGCGCGCAGGGAAGAAGTAATCTGATTTGCACAGGTCACGCGATTTTCGGCCAGCAACGCCCGAGCGTGACTGCTCAGCATCGGTCGGTCATACACGCTTACCGGCACACCCCGTGTGCACAACTTCGCTGCCCACACCACAAGGGTGTGGACAGCCGCCTGGCGGCGGTTCCGAAGTTGCACACACTTGAGCCTGACGCGCCGGCGTTGCCGGCTTGCCCAAATTTAATAAAAAAAGAACGTATTGAAGTGTGCCGCGAGAATGGGCTGCAGGCTTGGAAAGAAGGGGGGCGGACAGGGCAAGCGAAGAGCTTCGACTATTGAGACAACTGAGACAGTCTAGGTGACTGCGCTTCTAAATTGAAAAAACTTGAGATTTTGCTCAAAACAAGGCGTATTGAGACATTTGACACACTTTTTTTAATTGCGCATAACGACGAGATTGCCGAGCACGATGCCGTGCTTGTGGCCCAGACCCGAGCGCGGCAGGATCAACGCGGCGTAGCCGGGATCGGCGAGATGAATGGCGAGGCCGGTCGGCACAAGCACGGTCTGATGCGGCTCGATGACGAGCGGCGCATCGAGACACGCGCGCAGATCGAGGCCCGCGCTGCCGGGCGTGGCGTAAGCGGGCATGAAGTCGCGCATGCGCGCGTCGAGAATCTTGACGTCGAGTTTCATGGATCGATGTTTCAGCGGCCGAGCTCGAACGCTTCGGCCAAAAGTTGATAGGACCGCGTGCGTGCGACGTAGCTGCCGGCGACCGTTATCACGATCAGTTCGTCGGCTTCGAATTGTTCCTGCAGCGCGTGCAGCTTCTCTGTCACGCGTTCCGGCGTGCCGATGATGCTGCGCGCTTTCTCATGCGCGATCACCGCGAGTTCGCGCTCGCCATAGACCTGCGAGATGCCCTGCGCGATCGATGGAATCGGCTGATTCAGCCCGTACGCCATCTGCACGCGGCGCAGATCGACCGCGCGTTCGAGCGCTTCGGCTTCGCGATCCGTATCGGCGCAAATCGCGAACACCGCCGCGGCGAGATACGGCTTCGCTTCGTGACCCGGCGTGAAGCGCTCGCGATACGCCTCCGCCACGCGATGCCCATATTGCGCGTTGATGAAATGCGCGAACGCGAAACGAATGCCGAGCTGCGCGGCGAGCAAACCGCCGAAATCGCTCGAGCCGAGCATCCAAAGTTCGGGACGCGTGTCGATCTGCGGTTGCAACAGCACGCCCTTGGCGCGCGAATCGTCGGGAAGCTTGCCGCTGAAGAGCGCGATCAGTTCGGCGACTTGCTGCGGGAAGACATCGCCGCGATTGTACGAACCCGCCGCGACCGCCTGCGCCGTGTGCATGTCGCCGCCGGGCGCGCGACCGACGCCGAGATCCACGCGATTCGGGAACAGCGCTTCGAGCATCAGGAATTGCTCGGCGACCTTGAACGACGAGTAATACGGCAGCATCACGCCGCCCGAACCGATGCGGATGCGCTTCGTCAGACTGCCGATGCGCGCGAGCATCACTTCGGGACACGGGTTCGACACGCCGTACAAGCCGTGATGCTCGGCGCACCAGTAGCGCGTATAGCCGAGATCATCGGCGAGCTGTGCGAGGTCGAGCGTCGCGGCGATGGCGTCAGCGACGCTGTGGCCGTGGATGACCGGCGTCTGGTCGAGAACGGAGAGCTTGGTCATCGTGTCAGGAGAGCAGCGGGCCGCCGGTTTTCGGCGCGCGTTTGGCGATTTCCGCGATCAGCGTGCGCGCGAGTTCCTGCTTGCCGGCGCGCGGCAGCGGCGTTGTTCCGCTTGCTTCGAAAAGGACGACTTCGTTGTCGTCGCGGCCGAACGTGAGCTGTCCGATATTGCCGATCAGAAGCGGCACGCCCTTGCGCTGGCGTTTTTCGGCGCCGTGCACATCGAGATCGCCGCTCTCGGCCGCAAAGCCGACGCAGTAGGGCGGATTCGGCAACTTCGCCACCGTCGCGAGAATGTCGGGGTTCTCGACGAAGCTGAACGTGGGCAAGGCATCGCCGGTCTTCTTGATCTTGTGCGCGCTGACATGATCCACGCGCCAGTCCGCGACCGCCGCCACCGCGATGAAGATGTCCGCGTCGGGCGTCGCGGCCATGACGGCGTCGTGCATCTGCTGCGCGGTCTGCACGTCCTCGCGATACACGCCCCAAGGCGTCGGCAACGACACCGGACCGGCGACGAGATGCACGTCCGCGCCCGCCTGCGCCGCCGCGCGCGCGAGTGCGAAGCCCATCTTGCCCGACGAGCGATTGGTGAGGCCGCGCACCGGATCGAGCGGCTCGAAGGTCGGACCCGCCGTGATGAGCACGCGCTGGCCGCGCAGAATCTTCGGCTGGAAGAAGGCGCAGATCGCTTCGAATGCGGCTTCCGGCTCGATCATGCGGCCGTCGCCGACTTCGCCGCACGCCTGCGAACCCGAATCCGGTCCCAGCACTTCGACGCCGTCGGCGCGAAGCTGCGCGACGTTGCGTTGCGTCGGCGGGTTTTGCCACATCTGCCGGTTCATGGCCGGAACCACGAGCAGCGGACAGTCGCGCGCGATGGCGAGCGTCGAGAGCAGATCGTCGCACATGCCGTGCGCGAGCTTCGCGAGAAAGTCGGTGGAAGCGGGCGCGATGACGATGGCATCGGCCTCGCGCGAGAGATCGATGTGCGGCATGTTGTTCGGCATGCGCGCATCCCACTGCGACGTGTACACGGGACGGCCCGAAAGCGCCTGCATCGTGACCGGTGTGATGAACTGCGTGGCCGCTTCGGTCATCACGATCTGCACGGTCGCGCCGGCCTTGATAAGCAAGCGCGTGAGTTCCGCGATCTTGTAACAGGCGATGCCGCCGGTCAGCCCTAAAACGAGATGTTTGCCCGCGAGTTCCAACTTGCCTCCATCGCAAAGAAAGAGCGGCTCCGTGAAGGGAGCCGCACTGGAAACATCACTTCGAACCGCGCACGCGCCGCAATTCGTCGAACACCAGCAGCACGGCGCCGACGGTGATCGCGCTGTCGGCCAGATTGAACGCCGGCCAGTGCCACGCGTGAACGTGAAAGTCCAGAAAGTCGATGACGTGCCCGTACGCGATCCGGTCGATCACGTTGCCGATCGCGCCGCCCATGATGAGTGCGAGCGCCGTGCAGAAGAGCCGCTGTCCCGAATGCTTCTTGAGCAGATAGCAGATCACGACTGCCGCGACGACGCCCAGCGCCGTGAACGCCCAGCGCTGCCAGCCGCCCGCCATCGCGAGGAAGCTGAACGCCGCGCCGCGGTTGTAGACGAGCAGCAGGTTGAAGAAAGGCGTGAGCGCGTGCGGATCGCCATAGGCGAACACGCGCTGCACGGCGATCTTCGTCAACTGATCGAACAGGATCACGATCAGCGCGACGCCGAGCCACGGCGCAAGCGATCCACTGCTGGAAGTTTGTTTCGCCATCGTTCGAGCCATTATGCTGCGCCTCGCGTTTCGCCGGCGCCGAAGAGGTTGGAGAAGCAGCGGCCGCACAAACCCGGATGATCCGCGTGCGAGCCGACGTCCGCGCAGTAGTGCCAGCAGCGCTCGCACTTCATATAGCTCGACGCGGTGACATCGACGCCTTCTTCCGCTTCGCCCGCCACTCTTTCCAGCCCGGCCGATGACGTGATGAGCACGAAGCGCAGCGCATCGCCGAGGCTTGCGAGCGCGTCGTAACGCGCGCCGCTCGCGCGGACCACCACTTCGGCCTGCAGCGACGAGCCGATCTGGTTCGCGGTGCGCGCTTCTTCCAGCGCCTTCGTCACATCGCCGCGCGCGTTGCGGATGAGCGTCCACTTGTCGAGCAGTTCGCCCGAGCTCGCGATCTCCGGATACTGCGCGTAGACCTCGGTGAAGATCGTGTCCTGACCGGGCTTGAGCACCTTGTACGCTTCTTCCGCCGTGAACGAGAGATACGGCGCGACCAGACGCAGCAGGCCATGCGCGATGTGGTACAGCGCAGTCTGCGCGCTGCGGCGTTCGCGCGAATCGGCCTTCGTCGTGTAGAGACGGTCCTTCAGCACGTCGAGATAGAAGCCGCCGAGGTCTTCCGAGCAGAACGTCGCGATCTTCGCGACCACCGGATGGAACTCGTACTTCTCGTAATGCGAGAGCGCGTCGTTCTGAAGGTTGTGCGTGAGCGCGACCGCGTAACGATCGATTTCGAGCCAGTCCTGCACCGGCACCGCGTTCTTGTCGAAATCGAAGTCCGACAGATTCGCGAGCAGGAAGCGCAGCGTGTTGCGGATACGCCGGTACGTCTCCGTCACGCGCTTCAGGATTTCCTCGGAGATCGCGAGCTCGCCCGAATAATCCGTCGACGCGATCCACAAGCGGATGATTTCCGCGCCGAGGCGATTCGACACCTCATGCGGATCGATGCCGTTGCCGAGCGACTTCGACATCTTGCGGCCTTCGCCATCGACGGTGAAGCCGTGCGTGAGCAGCGCGTCGTAGGGCGGACGGCCGTCGAGCATGGACGCCGTGAGCAGCGACGAATGGAACCAGCCGCGATGCTGATCCGAGCCTTCGAGATACAGGTCGGCCGGGAATTGCAGCGAATCCTTGTGCGAGCCGCGCAGCACGTGCCAGTGCGTCGTGCCGGAGTCGAACCACACGTCGAGCGTGTCGCGGTTCTTTTCGTACATGTTGGCGTCGTCGCCGATCAATTCGCGCGGATCGAGTTTCTGCCACGTTTCGATGCCGCCTTCCTCGACGCGCTTCGCCACTTCCTCCAGCAGTTCCGGCGTGCGCGGATGCAGCTCGCCGGTTTCCTTGTGCACGAAGAACGCCATCGGCACGCCCCATTGACGCTGGCGCGAGAGCGTCCAGTCGGGCCGATTCGCGATCATGCTGTAGAGACGCTGCTTGCCCCACGACGGATAGAACGCCGTGTTCTCGACGCCTTCGAGCGCGGTCTCGCGCAGCGTCTTGCCGCCGTCCTTCGGCGTGACATCCATGCCGGCGAACCATTGCGACGTGGCGCGATAGATGATCGCCGACTTGTGGCGCCAGCAGTGCATGTAGCTGTGCGTGTACTTCTCGCTCTTCAGCAGCGAGCCCGCGCCTTCGAGCGCCTCGACGATCTGCGGATTCGCTTTCCAGATCGACAGCCCGCCGAAGAGCGGCAGCGATTCGATGTAGTGGCCATCGCCCATGACGGGGTTGATGATGTCGGAATCGGCCATGCCGTGCGCTTTGCACGACACGAAGTCTTCCACGCCATACGCCGGCGACGAGTGCACGATGCCCGTGCCGCTTTCGGTCGTCACGTAGTCGCCGAGATAGACGGGAGCGGTGCGTTTGTAGCCCGGATGCGCGGCCGCGAGCGGATGATGGAAGCGCAGGTTGGCGAGCTTTTCGCCGGTCGCCGTGGCGATGACTTCGCCCGCAAGGCCGTAATTCTGCAGGCACGCTTCGACGCGCTCCTGCGCGAGAATCAGCAGGCCGCGCGGCGTATCGACGAGCGCGTAGACGATCTCCGGATGCACGTTCAACGCCTGATTGGCGGGAATGGTCCAGGGCGTCGTCGTCCAGATGACGATGCCGCCTTCCGCCTTCGGCAACCCGTTCAGGCCGAACGCCTGCGCCGTCTTCTCGGGTTCGGCGAACGCGAACATCACGTCGATGGTCGGATCGGTCTTGTCCTTGTACTCGACTTCCGCTTCCGCCAGCGCGGAGCCGCAGTCGAAGCACCAGTTCACCGGCTTGAGGCCCCGGAACACGTAGCCCTTTTCCATGATCTTGCCGAGCGCGCGGATTTCGCCCGCTTCGTTGGCGAAGTTCATCGTCTTGTACGGATTGTCCCAGTCGCCCAGAACGCCCAGACGCCGGAAGCCGACCTTCTGCTTCTCGATCTGCTCGCCCGCGTAGGCGCGCGCCTTTTGCATCACTTCAGCGGCGGGGAGCGACTTGCCGAACTGCTTTTCGATCTGGATTTCGATCGGCATGCCGTGGCAGTCCCAGCCCGGCACGTAGACCGCATCGAAGCCCGCGAGATTGCGCGCCTTGACGATCATGTCCTTCAGGATCTTGTTGACCGCGTGACCCAGGTGGATGTCGCCGTTCGCGTACGGCGGGCCGTCGTGCAGGATGAACTTCTTGCGGCCTTTCGAGGCGGCGCGGATCTTTTCGTAGATCTTGTCGTCCTGCCATTGCTTGACCCACGCGGGTTCACGCTTGGGCAGGTCGCCGCGCATCGGGAAGGGCGTGTCGAGCAGGTTGACGGGATACTTCGAAGAGGCTTTCTCTTTCTTGTCGCTCATGAATGACTCGGTGAATTCGGTGAGACGGCGCTTGATTCAGCGCGCGATACGTCGATGACGGGGCAGCGGGCGGCGCAGACAGCACCGCGCGCTCACCTAATTCGGTCGGTCGCCGAAATGGCGAAGCCGGTGGCGCGGCTGCCGGCGTTGCTCGCGGGCGGAAGGCCGAAATACGCGCGTGCGTTGTCGACATCCTTGGCGATCGCGGCGGACAGCGTTTCGAGGTCGACGTACTTCTCCTCGTCGCGCAGCTTCTTCAGGAATTCGACACGCACGAGCTTGCCGTACGCGTCGCCGTGCCAGTCGAGCACGAAGACTTCGAGCAGCACGCGGCCGGAATCGTCGACGGTCGGACGCAGGCCGAGGCTCGCGACCGCGGGCAGCGGTTCATCGGCGAGACCGTGCACGCGCACCACGAAAATGCCCGCGAGCGCCGGCCGTTTGTGCGCGATCGGCAGATTCAGCGTGGGAAAGCCGAGATCGCGGCCGAGCTTCGCGCCGTGCACGACGTGCCCGCTGATGATGTACGGTCGCCCGAGCGCGACTTGCGCCGCGTCGAGATCGCCCGCGACGAGCGACGCCCGCACCGACGACGATGAAATGCGCGCGCCGTTCGGATGCGCGACCGTGGCCATCTGCTGGACTTCGAAGCCGTATTTTTCGCCGGCGGCTTTCAGCGAATCGAAGTCGCCCGCGCGTTTCGCGCCGTAGCAGAAGTCGTCGCCGACCATGACCCAGCGCGCATGCAGGCCATCGACGATGACGTTCTTCACGAAGGTGTCGGGCGACTGTCCCGCGAACGTCTTGTTGAAATGCTCGACCACCACGCGATCGACGCCGTTGGTGCGCAGCGCTTCGAGCTTGTCGCGCAGCATCGCGATGCGCGGCGGCGCGCCCGCCGGATTGAAAAACTCGCGGGGATGCGGCTCGAAGGTCATCACGCAGACCGGCAGGCCGCGCGCGTCGGCGGCGGCCCGCACGTGCGCGAGCAGCGCCTGGTGACCGCGATGGACACCGTCGAAATTGCCGATGGTCAGTGCGCAGGGCGCCCGGCTTTCGGCATTGGGGAGGCCGCGAAAGACTCTCACGATAGGCGATGGTCGATGGGAGGGGCTGATGCTGCAAAGCGCTAGATTATAAACGCTCGCACGGGAGGAGGGGCGCGAGCGGCCCGGCTCGACGCTTAACCAACCCAGTTTGGCACGATTTTCGCCCCCTTCGAATGATAAAATCCGCGGATGAAAAAAATCGTCATTCTGATCTCCGGACGCGGGAGCAACATGGAGGCCGTCGTGCGTGCGTGCGCCCGCGACGGCTGGCCAGCCCGCGTCTGCGCGGTCATTTCAAATCGGCCTGATGCCGCCGGCCTGGGCTTCGCGGCCGCGAACGGCATCGAAACCAAGGTGGTGGATCATCGCAAGTTCGATGGGCGCGAAACGTTCGATGCCGCGCTCGCGCAGGAAATCGATCGCTTCGAACCGGATCTCGTCGTGCTGGCGGGCTTCATGCGCGTGCTGACCGACGCCTTCGTCGCGAAATACGCGGGGCGCATGCTCAACGTTCATCCGTCGCTGCTGCCGAGTTTTCCGGGCTTGCGCACGCATCAGCAGGCGCTCGACGCGGGCGTGCGCGTGCACGGCGCGAGCGTGCATTTCGTCACGCCGACGCTCGATCACGGGCCGATCGTTGCGCAAGGCGCGGTGCCGGTCGTCGCCGGCGACGATGCCGCGGCGCTCGCCGCGCGCGTGCTGAAGGTCGAGCACGACATCTATCCGCGCGCGGTGCGCTGGTTTATCGAAGGGCGTTTATCTATCGAGGGCGAACGTGTCGCCCTCGCGCCGTCTGAGCCGCAATGGCTCTTTGCCGACATTGCCGGGGAGGGCGTATGAGGCTGCATGGATTTCTGATCGGACAAACCGAAACTCTGCTCGCGGATGTGCTCCGCTTTTCCGGCCCCGCCGATGCCGCGACGAGCCGCTTCTTCCGCGCGCATCCGAAGCTCGGACACGGCGAGCGCGGCGTGATCGCCGAGGCCGTCTTCGCCGTGCTGCGCCGGAAGATGGAGTTTTCTCACCTCGCCGAAAGCGGCAGCGGCAATCAGGCGCGCCGTCTCGCGCTGCTCGGGCTGATGCAGACCGCAGGCCTCTCCGCGCTGAAGCCGTTCGTATCGGCGGACGAGTATCAATGGCTCGCGCAAGTCTCGAAGATCGATCCGGCGAGCCTGCCGGTGCGCGTGCGCACGAACCTGCCGCAGTGGATCTACGACGCGATGGGCAAGCGCTTCGCGCCCGAAGAACTCGCGCAGCTCGCCGCGGCGCTGAACTATCCCGCGCCGCTCGATCTGCGCGTGAACCCGATCAAGGCGACCCGTGAGGCCGCGCTGAAGGCGCTGACCGAAGCGGGCATCGACGCGGGCGAAATGCCGTTCGCGCCGTTCGGCGTTCGCGTCGACGGCAAGCCGGCGCTGACGCGTCTCGCACCGTTCCAGGAAGGCTGGATCGAGGTGCAGGACGAAGGCAGCCAGTTGCTCTGCTCGCTGATGGCCCCGCGCCGTGGCGAGATGATCGTGGACTTTTGCGCCGGTGCGGGCGGCAAGACGCTCGCGCTCGGTGCGATGATGCGCTCGACCGGCCGTCTCTACGCCTTCGACGTGTCCGATCGCCGTCTCGCCAAGCTGAAGCCGCGTCTCGCGCGCAGCGGGCTGTCGAATGTGAATCCGGTGCTGATCGACAGCGAGCACGACGCGAAGATCAAGCGCCTCGCGGGCAAGATCGATCGCGTGCTCGTCGATGCGCCGTGCTCCGGCCTCGGCACCTTGCGCCGCAATCCTGACCTGAAGTGGCGCCAGTCGCCCGCGACCGTCGCGGAGCTCACGCCCAAACAGCTGTCGATCCTGACGAGCGCCGCGCGTCTCGTGAAAGTCGGCGGCCGTCTCGTCTATGCGACGTGCTCGATGCTCGAAGCCGAAAACGAAAACGTCGTGAAGCAGTTCCTCGAAGCGCATCCGAACTTCCGCGTCGTGCCCGCGCGCGACGTGCTGGCGGAGCAGCGCATCGATCTGGACACGGGCGAGTTTCTGTCGCTCTGGCCGCACAAGCACGGCACGGACGGCTTCTTCGCCGCGGTGCTGGAGCGCGTTCCCGACGCCGCGAAAGCGCCGAAAGCGGCTGAAGAAACCGCGTAAGCGATGCAGAACCACTTCCTGAGCGAACTCTCCGCGCGGCTCTTCCGCGATTTCGGCGAGCCGGAAGTGATCTGGCAGGTGGCGGTTCTGCTCGGGCTGCTCGTGGTCGCCTGGTGGTGCGCGCGCGTGCTTCGCAAGAAGCTCGATGCGCGCCGCCAGTCGCGCTTCGAAGCCGTGCGTTTCGGCGCGGAAAGTCTCAACAAGGCGCTGTTCCCGTTGCTCGGGACGATTTTCGTGTCGATCGCGCAGATTGCCGTCGCGCCGTTCATCCACACGTCGCTCCTGCGCCTTGCGCTCGTGCCGCTGTGCGGCATCACCGTGATCTACACGATGTTTTACGTCGCGCGGCGCGTGTTCAGCCGCGGCCAGGCCGAGCACGAGGCGAACGCGCTGCTCTATCTGTTCGAGAAGCTTGTGACGGTGATCGTCTGGATCGCGATGGTGCTCACCGTGATGGGCATTCAGGACGACGTCGTGCACTGGATGGCGAGCGTGCGCTTCAATTTCGCGAACGCGCACATGACGCTGCTCTCGCTCGCCTCGGGTGTGCTGTGGGTGTGCGTGACGCTGATCGTCGCGATGTGGGCGGGCGCGCTGCTCGACGATCGCCTGATGCGCGCCCGCTCGCTCGATGCGAATCTCAAGGTGGTGCTCGCGCGCGTCGGCCGGGCGCTGATGATTCTCGCCGCGATTCTCGTGAGCCTGTCGATCGTCGGGATCGACATCACGGTGCTCGGCGTGTTCGGCGGCGCGCTCGGCGTCGGGCTCGGGTTCGGCTTGCAGAAGATCGCGAGCAATTACGTTTCGGGCTTCATCATCCTGCTGGACCGCTCCTTGCGGCTAGGTGACATGATCAATGTCGGCGGAAGTCAGGGCACGGTTACGCAGATCCGCACGCGCTATACGGTCGTGCGTGGGCTGGACGGCATCGAAACGCTGATTCCGAACGAAAAACTCATCACCGACGTAGTGCAGAACCACTCGTCGTTCCTCACGCGCGGCAACGCGAAGATCGCGGTGCAGGTGAGCTACCGCTGCGACGTCGAACGGGCGATGCAATTGCTCGTCGAAGCGACGCATGACGTGGAGCGCGTGCTGCAGGACCCGGCGCCCGCCGCGCTGCTTGCAAGCTTCGGCGCGGACGGCATCAATCTGGAGCTGAGTTTCTGGATCGAGGAGGCCGCGAAGGGCACGGGCGGCGTAAAGTCGCACGTAAACCGTGCAGTTTGGCGGTTATTCTGCGAGCATGGTATTGAAATCCCGTACGCGCAGCGCGAAATAAGGATTGTCGATGACGCCTGCCAAACGACCGGCAAATCGGTACTAAATGCCGAACATGGCGGCCAGGGCGCTGCGCCTGTCGCCTGATTGCTGATCGACAGGATCGATCTCTCGATTTGACCGGTGAACCAACACCAATTCGGGGCGTGAGATTTCCCTCGTTTTGGTACGATTCAAAAAATTTCACCTTTAGGACAAAGACTTGGAACGCATGAAGTAGAATGCGATCGAACCTGCGCACGTTCCTTTCACGTGCACAACAAGTTGCCCGAAGTCAGTTTTGACTGGCCATTTTTCCCGAATTTCACAGCTACACAGGTAAACTGCCTTGCTGAATTCTTCCCTCGAATTTCTCGCCAACGGATTGCTCGACTTTTCCTGGTGGCAGATTCTGCTGTTCACGCTTGCGATGACTCACGTCACCATCGCCGGCGTCACTATCTATTTGCACCGTTGCCAGGCGCACCGCGCGCTGGATCTGCATCCCGTCGCGAGCCATTTCTTCCGCTTCTGGCTGTGGATGACCACGGGCATGCTGACCGGTCAGTGGGCCGCGATCCACCGCAAGCACCACGCGAAATGCGAAACCGAGGAAGATCCGCACAGTCCGCAGACGCGCGGCATCTGGAAGGTGCTGCTCGAGGGCGCGGAACTCTATCGCACGGAAGCGAAAAATGAAGAAACGATGCGCAAGTTCAGTCACGGCACGCCGAACGACTGGATGGAGCGTAACGTCTACACGCGTTACCCGATTCTCGGCATCAGCGTCATGATGGTGATCGACGTCGCGCTGTTCGGCATCGTCGGGCTGTCGGTGTGGGCTGTGCAGATGATCTGGATTCCGTTCTGGGCGGCTGGCGTCGTCAACGGTCTCGCGCACTTCTGGGGCTATCGCAACTTCAACTCGGCGGATGCGTCGACGAACATTTTCCCGCTCGGCATTCTGATTGGCGGCGAAGAACTGCATAACAATCACCACACGTTCGCGACCTCGGCGAAGCTGTCGAGCAAGTGGTACGAGTTCGACATCGGCTGGATGTATATCCGCCTGATGTCCATGGTCGGCCTCGCGAAGGTGAAGAAGGTTGCGCCGACGCCCAAGCTCGCCGCGAGCAAGGCGGTCGTGGATCAGGACACGTTGCAGGCCGTGCTGTCGAACCGCTACGAAGTGATGGCGCGTTACGGTAAGGCGCTCAAGCGCGCCTACGCGCAGGAACTGGCGAAGCTGAAGGAAGCCGGCGCGCGCGAGAAGTATCAGTTGATGCGCGGCGCGCGCGGCTGGTTCCACAAGGAAGAGGACGGCCTGAACGAGCCGCAGCTCAAGCAATTGCCTGAACTGACCTCGGACAACCAGAAACTGCGTACGTTCATCGAACTGCGCAAGGACCTGTCGGCGATGTGGGACCGCTCCAATGCATCGCGCGAGCAACTGGTCACGCAATTGCAGGACTGGTGCCATCGCGCGGAAGAGAGCGGCATCAAGGCGCTGCAGGATTTCGCATTGCGTCTGCGCCGCTACGCCTGACGCGCGATATCCGTTAAAATTTAAGAACGTCACAAGACCCCGCTCTGGCGGGGTCTTTGTTTTTTGGCGGCCGATTTTCGCATTTCGTTTTGCTTGAGTAGCAAGTGGGGACAGGAGACATGGAAGCGATCAGGAGCGTCGAGTACGATCGGCCGCAAGGCCTAACGTGTGGGGTGGGCGAGGCGTGGGCACGCGTGCCGGACGCACCGTCGGCCGAGCGGCGGCGTGAGTTGAAGGAACGCATTCGCGCCCTGCTGAAGCGGGAGGAGGCGGTTCTGGTCGCGCATTATTATGTCGATGCCGAACTGCAGGAACTGGCCGATGAAACCGGCGGCTGCGTCGCCGATTCGCTGGAAATGGCCCGTTTCGGGCGTGACCATGCGGCGAAGACGCTGGTCGTCGCGGGCGTGCGCTTCATGGGCGAGACCGCCAAGATCCTGAGTCCGGACAAGCGCGTGCTGATGCCCGATCTCGACGCGACATGCTCGCTCGATCTCGGTTGCCCCGCCGACGAGTTCTCCGCGTTCTGCGATGCGCATCCAGACCGTACCGTCGTCGTCTATGCGAACACGAGCGCGGCCGTGAAGGCGCGCGCGGACTGGATGGTTACCTCGTCGATCGGCCTGGAGATCGTCGCCGATCTCCACGCGCGCGGCGAAAAGATTCTTTGGGCGCCGGACCGTCACCTCGGCGGATACATCCAGAAGAAGACCGGCGCGGACATGCTGCTGTGGCAGGGTTCATGTCTTGTCCACGACGAGTTCAAGGGTATCGAACTCGATCTGCTGCGTAACGAATATCCCGACGCGAAAATCCTCGTGCATCCGGAATCACCGGAAGCGGTCGTGGCGCTCGCGGATGTGGTCGGCTCGACCACGCAACTGATCGATGCCGCCGTGAAGCTCGACGCGAAACGCTTCATCGTCGCGACGGATCTCGGCATCCTGCACAAGATGCGGCTCGCCGCGCCGGGCAAGACCTTCATCGAAGCGCCGACCGCCGGCAACAGCGCGACCTGCAAGAGCTGCGCGCACTGCCCGTGGATGGCGATGAACGGCCTCGCGAACCTCGCCGATGTCCTGGAACGCGGTCACAACGAAATCCACGTCGATCCGGCTGTCGGGCTGCGCGCGCGCTTGCCGATCGACCGCATGCTCGACTTCGCCGCGCGTCACAAGAAGCGCGTGCAGGCGAGCGGCGATCTGGCGAAAGACGCGACCTTGTTCACGAATGTGGGGGCCGCGTGATGGCGGGTTCCGTGTTCTATGCGCCGATTTTCGACGAGATCCGCGCCCAGTACGGCCAGGCGTTCGACGCGGCGCTCGTGCGCAATGTTGTCGATGCGCTCGATGAAGATGTCGGCGCTGTCGATCACACCGGCCGTCTCGTGCCCGCCGACGCGCGACGCACCGCTCGCATCATCGTGCGCGAGGAAGCGGTGCTGTGCGGTGTGCCGTGGTTCGATGAAGTGATGCGTCGCGTCGATCCGTCGATCGAAGTCGAATGGAAGTATCGCGAAGGCGATCGCATGGCCGCGAATTCGCCCGTCGTGCTGCTGAACGGCCCCGCGCGTTCGCTGCTGACGGCGGAGCGCAACGGTCTCAATTTCCTGCAACTGCTCTCGGGCGTCGCGACCGCGACGCGCCGTTACGTGGAGGCGATCGAAGGCACGCGCGCGCGTATTCTCGATACGCGCAAGACGCTGCCGGGCCTGCGGCTCGCGCAGAAGTACGCGGTGCGCGTGGGCGGCGGCGCGAACCAGCGGCTCGCGCTCTACGACGGCATTTTGATCAAGGAGAACCACATCGCGGCGGCCGGCGGCGTCGGCGCGGCGATGGACGCGGCGCTCGCGCTGAATGCGGGCGTGCCGATTCAGATCGAAGTGGAAACGCTGGAGCAACTCGAAACGGCGCTGGCGCATCGGGCCGAATCGATCCTGCTCGACAACTTCACACTGGACATGATGCGCGATGCCGTGCGCATCACGGCGGGCCGCGCGTTGCTCGAAGTGTCGGGCGGCGTGAACTTCGACACGGTCCGCGCGATCGCGGAAACCGGCGTCGATCGCATCTCGATCGGCGCGCTCACGAAGGACGTGCGCGCGACCGATTTCTCGATGCGTTTGCTTTAAATACTCGTGCGGCGCGCGACCGGCGGCATCAGCACCGTCGGCAGCGCCTTCGGCAAAGTCTCGGGCCAGTCGCGGCTGTAGTGCAGGCCACGGCTCTCGCGCCGCGAGCACGCGCTTTCGACGATCAGCGAAGCCACATCGACAAGATTGCGCAACTCCAGCAAATCGCGGCTCACCTTGAAGT
Organism: Caballeronia jiangsuensis; assembly: GCF_046030135.1. NCBI lineage: Bacteria > Pseudomonadati > Pseudomonadota > Betaproteobacteria > Burkholderiales > Burkholderiaceae > Caballeronia > Caballeronia jiangsuensis. Next base: position 10,225 of record NZ_JAQQDB010000056.1, on the reverse strand, counting down.
TCGCGTAATACTCGTGGATCTCGTCGCGCAAGAGCGCAAGCCGATGTTGCGCGCGCGCGAGGCGCTTGTCCGTGCGCACGATGCCCACGTAGTTCCACATCAGACGCCGCAGTTCATCCCAGTTGTGCGCGACGACGACTTCCTCGTCCGGATCGGACACGCGGCTTTCGTCCCAGTCGGGCAATTCGGCGTGACAGCCGTTCGAGAATCCGTCGGCTTCGATCGCTTGCGCGGCCGCGCGGCCGATCACGAGGCATTCGAGCAGAGAATTGCTCGCAAGCCGGTTCGCGCCGTGCAGACCCGTGTACGACGTCTCGCCGACCGCATACAGCCCCGGGCGGTCCGTGCGCCCCGCGAGATCGCTGACGACGCCGCCGCACGTGTAATGCGCGGCGGGCACGACCGGAATCGGCTGCTTCGTGATATCGATGCCGAATTCGCGGCAGCGCGCGAGAATCGTCGGAAAGTGCTCTTCGAGAAATGCGCGCGGTTGATGGCTGATGTCGAGATACACGCAGTCGATGCCGCGCTTCTTGATCTCGAAGTCGATCGCCCGCGCGACGATATCGCGTGGCGCGAGTTCGGCGCGCTCGTCGTGCGCGGGCATGAAACGCGTTCCGTCGGGCAGGCGCAGGACACCGCCTTCGCCGCGCACCGCCTCGGAGATGAGGAACGACTTCGCGTAGGGGTGAAAAAGACACGTCGGATGGAACTGGATGAACTCCATGTTCGCGACGCGGCAGCCGGCGCGCCACGCCATCGCGATACCGTCGCCGGTCGCGGTGTCGGGGTTCGTCGTGTAGAGATAGACTTTGCCTGCGCCGCCCGTCGCGAGGACGGTGTGCGGCGCCTGAATGGTCACGGTGCGGCCGCTGTTCAGATCGAGCGCGTAGAGTCCGTGGCAGCGATGGCCCGGCAGCCCGAGACGGTCGGAGGTGATCAGATCGATCGCGTAATGATCTTCGAGTACGGTGATGTTCGGATGATTGCGCACGCGTTCGCCGAGCGTCGTGACGACGGCGTGGCCGGTCGCGTCCGCCGCGTGGATGATCCGTCGATGGCTATGGCCGCCTTCGCGCGTCAGATGGAAGCCGAGCTCGGCTGAGACATCGCGCGTAAAGGGCACGCCTTCGTTAATGAGCCATTCGATCGCCGCGCGCCCGTTTTCGACGATGAAGCGCGTCGCGGCTTCGTCGCACAGGCCGCCGCCTGCCACGAGCGTATCGTCGACGTGGTTGTCGACGCTGTCGGCCGAATCCAGCACGGCCGCGATGCCGCCCTGCGCCCAATCGCTCGCGCCGACGCTCACCGCGCGCTTCGCGAGGATCGCGACGCGCCGCGTTTCAGCCAGATTAAGCGCGACGCTCAGACCCGCGAGTCCGCTCCCTACGATCGCTACATCGAAATTCATGCTGCCGGTTCTCCGTCCGTGTTCTCTTCGATAGCCGGCAAGCATAACCCGCATGAACACTCGGTGACAGCGAAAACCCCCGCACGATCGTGTGTAAAGCGCGTGAAAAGAGCGCCGAAAAACAAAAAGCCCCGCGTTTGCGGGGCTTTTTGCTGTCTTCGTACAGGAATCTCTAAATCAAGAGTTACTTGATCTTGGTTTCCTTGTACTCAACGTGCTTGCGGACGACGGGATCAAATTTCTTGATCAGCATCTTTTCCGGCATGTTGCGCTTGTTCTTGGTCGTCGTGTAGAAGTGACCCGTGCCTGCGGTCGATTCCAGCTTGATCTTGTCGCGTGCGCCCTTGGCCATTTGCGTGCTCCTTAGATTTCACCGCGTGCGCGCAGGTCTGCGAGCACGGCGTCAATACCGTTCTTGTCGATCAGGCGCAGGCCGGCGTTCGAGACGCGCAGACGGACCCAGCGATTTTCACTTTCAACGAAGAAACGGCGGTTCTGCAGGTTCGGCAGGAAACGACGCTTGGTCTTGTTGTTTGCGTGGGAAACGTTGTTGCCCGACATCGGGCCTTTCCCAGTTACTTGGCATACGCGTGCCATGAGGACACTCCTAAATACACGTTAAGTCTGAGTGGAACGCTCGAATCGAAGCACTCGCTTCCAGTTCGATGCCTCTTATCGCCCAATTTGCCGATCGGGGACTTGGCAGCACGGTTATGCCAATGAGGACTGCGCTCAGTTCATCCTGAGATGAACCGTACCCAGAACAGGTGGGTTGAGAAAAGCAAACGCGGATTGTAACAGGAAAAACGCTGCAATATCAAACCATTTATGGTCCTTTCGATCACAGCCAGCCGTGCCGCGCGAACGAGAACACTTCGTTCGCGGCCACGACGATGTGATCGAGCAGCCGCACATCGATCAGCGTCAGGGCGTCCTGCAGCGTCTTGGTCAGCCGCCGGTCGTTCGCGCTCGGATCGACGCCGCCCGATGGATGATTATGCGCGACGATGAGCCCCGCCGCGTTCAGGGTGAGCGCGCGCCGGACGATCTCGCGCGGATATACCGCGACGCGCGTGAGCGAGCCGCGCGCCGACTCTTCCGCGTGCAGCAACTGGTGACGCGCGTCCAGATACAGGCAGATGAACACCTCGTACGGCCGCGTGCCGATCAAGAGCCGCAGATAGTCCTCGACCGCGCCCGGCGCGTTCAACAGTTCGCGATCGCGCGCTTTCTCCGCGAGCGCTCGCCGGCACAATTCGGACACGGCGAGAAGAGTCGCCGCGCGAGCCGGCCCGATGCCATGCTGCTCGCGCAACTCCGCGGCCGACGCGTCGAGCACGCCGCGCAGCGATCCGAAGCGGCGCAAGAGCTGGCGCGCCACATCGACGGCCGTCACACCGGAGACACCGGTGCGCAGGAACAATGCGAACAGTTCCGCGTCCGACAGCGATGCGGGACCGGTATCGAGCAGGCGTTCGCGCGGACGGTCGGCGCGCGCCCATTTGCGGATCGACATGAAGGGCGCGACCTTGGCGATGTCGTTGTCGGGCGAGGCGGGCGCATGCACGAGTCGCAGATCGGCGTTCATCGCGGCCCTCCGGGACGTCTTGTCGCGCGTGCCGGCGCACGCAGGACACGGCCCCGTGACGCGTCACGACACAACTCTGTCTTACAATAGCGGTTTTGGCGTCCGGTTCGCACCGGCGCCGCGCGGTTCGCTGCCTCGCGCCGAAGAGCCGCCCTATGCCGGGCCCGCGCCCTGCCTTCAAACGAACGGCCACATCCAATACTCATGAGCATCATCGATATCTCCGAGGTGAAACCCGGTTCGCACGTCACGCTTCATTACCGGCTCGCGCTCGCCGACGGTGCTGACATCGTCAACACGTTCACGGACAAGCCCGCGACGCTCCTGCTCGGTGCAGGCCAGCTCGCGGAGCCGTTGGAAGAGATTTTGCTGGGCCTGAAGGTCGGCCACCATTCGACCTTTCAGCTAACGCCCGATCAGGCGTTCGGGCCGCGCAATCCGGAGCTCGTCCAGTGGGTGTCGCTCGCGACGCTGCGCGAAAACAGCATGATCGGCGAGGATTTTTCTCCCGGCGATCTCGTCGAATTCAACGCGCCGGGCGGCGGACGCTACGCGGGCGTGCTGAAGGAAGTCGGCGAGACCGCGGCGCTGTTCGACTTCAACCACCCGCTCGCGGGCCAGGCGCTCGTCTTCGAAGTGAAAATCATCGGAATTTTGTAACCATGATTGAAAGCCTCAACGAAGTTCAGACCGACGTCGAAATCCTGCTCGCGCAGCCGCGCGGGTTTTGCGCGGGCGTCGATCGCGCGATCGAAATCGTCGAGCGCGCGATCAAGCTGTTCGGCGCGCCGATCTACGTGCGTCACGAGATCGTCCATAACGCCTATGTCGTCGCGGATTTGCGCAAGAAAGGCGCGATCTTCATCGAAGAACTGTCGGACGTGCCCGAAGGCGCCACGCTGATTTTCAGCGCGCACGGCGTCTCGAAGGCGGTGCGCGGCGAAGCCGAGGCGCGCGGCCTGCGCGTGTTCGATGCAACCTGCCCGCTCGTGACCAAGGTGCACATCGAAGTCGCGAAGATGCGTCAGGAGGGCTTCGACATCGTGATGATCGGCCACAAGGGACATCCGGAAGTCGAAGGCACCATGGGCCAGTCGGGCGAGGGCATGCATCTCGTCGAAGATATCGAGGACGTGCTGAAGCTCGATCTGCCCGACCCGCAGCGCATCGCGTACGTCACGCAGACGACGCTTTCGGTCGACGACGCCTCCGCGATCATCGACGCGCTCAAGAACAAGTACCCGGACGTCAAGGAACCGAAGAAGCAGGACATCTGCTATGCGACGCAGAACCGCCAGGACGCGGTGAAGTTTCTCGCGCCGCAATGCGATGTCGTGATCGTCGTCGGCAGCCCGAACAGCTCGAATTCGAGCCGTCTGCGCGAAGTCGCCGAGAAGCGCGGCATCCCCGCCTATATGGTGGATTCGCCGACGCAGATCGATCCGCGCTGGGTCGAGGGCAAGAAGCGCATCGGCGTGACGGCGGGCGCATCGGCGCCGGAAGTGCTGGCTCAGGCCGTGATCGCGCGCTTGCGCGAACTCGGCGTGCGCAACGTGCGCTCGCTCGAAGGCATCGAGGAGACGATCTCGTTTCCGCTGCCGCGTGGGCTGTCGTTGCCGCAGTGAATCCGGCAGAGTCTTCAGAAAAAGCGCCTCCGGGCGCTTTTTTTTTCGCCCGAAATAAAGCCGCGCGACGCGCGAAAAGGAACCCTTGGGCGAGATACGAAACGAAGCTTGTGCACAGTTCGAGGGCGCGCGCCAATAAGGCGTTTTCTTCTAAATCGCTTAAGGGTTTGCCCGTAAATCCGATAAGCAAACGTAACCCTGGCATTCCGGCCGAATAAACCTGTTTTCGTTATGGTGCAACTACTGCACAAAATCGAATCGCAACCCGGTTGCGCTTTTGCGGAAAAATAGCCGGGAAATGGTGGTTGCAATGCTGGAAAACCCCGCCACGCAAGAATATTGCTCGTCTCATATTTAGCGTTACAATGCGCGCGTCTTGAGGCCAGAAGCGTTCACGACGACTGTTTTTAGAGGCGCAGGAGACCTATTTGATGCGATTCAAGTTTGCTCACGCCGTGTCCATCGCGGCTGCGGTTGCAATGGCAACTGCATGCGGCAAGAAGGACGAAGGCGGGGCGAGCACGGCAGCGTCGGCGACTAGCTCCGCCGCGGTGGCGGCCGCGTTCACGCCGGCTTCCGTGCCGGCGAGTGAAGCAACCGTCGTGAAGATCGGTCATGTCGCGCCCCTGACGGGCCTGCAGGCCCACCTCGGTAAAGACAATGAAAATGGCGCGCGTCTGGCACTGGAAGAGATCAGCGCGCAGGGTTTGACGATCGACGGGCATTCCATCCGCCTCGTGCTCGACGGCCTGGACGATGCAGCCGATCCGCGTGTCGGCACCGAAGCCGCGCAGAAGCTCGTCGACGACCATGTGATCGCGGTGATCGGTCACATGAACTCGGGCGTGTCGATCCCGGCGTCGAAAATCTACAGCGACGCGGGCATCGCGCAGATTTCGCCTTCGACGACGAACCCGGAATACACGAAGCAAGGTTACAAGACGACGTTTCGCGTCGTGGCGACCGACGCGCTGCAAGGCCCGGTGCTCGCCGGCTACGCGATGAAGACGCTGCATGCGAAGAAGGTCGTCGTGGTGGACGATGCGTCCGCCTATGGCCGGGGACTGGCCGACGAATTCGTGAAGTCGGTGCAGGCTGGCGGGGTGAAGGTCGCCGCGCGCGAGGCGACCACCGAGAAGGCCCGCAATTACAAGGCGATTCTCACGAAGATCAGGCGCATCCAGCCGGACGTCGTGATGTACGGCGGCATGGACGTGACGGGCGGCCCCTTCGCCAAGGAAGCGGCGGCGCTCGGCATCAAGGCGAAGATTCTCGCTGGCGACGGCGTCTGCACCGACAAGGTGGCCGAACTCGCCGGCGATGCCGTGCAAAACATCATCTGCTCGGAAGCGGGACTCGCGCTTTCGAAGATGGACAAGGGAGCGGACTTCGAGAAGAAGTACGAAGCGCGCTTCCACACGCCGGTGCAGATTTACGCGCCGTTCACGTATGACGCGATGTACGTGATCGTCGATGCAATGAAGCGTGCGAACTCCATCGAAGCGCCCAAAGTCCTCGCTGCGATCGCCTCGACCGACTACAACGGTCTGACGGGGCATATCGCATTCGACGACAAGGGCGATCTGAAGGCGGGGACGATCACGCTGTACGACTTCAAGGATAAGAAGAAGGACGTACTCGACGTCGTCAAGCAGTAGGCAGTCTGGCGGCGCCAGCTATCCGGCGGCGCTGTTTTCGTATCCGTCCGTGAAACGCTCGCAGCCTCATCCGGCGGCGGGCGGACGATCGGCGCTCAACCTTTACCGGTTTTTTAAAAAGTACGCGCAGTGCCGCTTCAGATTTCGCTTCCCACCGGTTTATCGGCCGGTGATAAAGGCGTAATCGAATCGCACGGGGCTAAGGAGCTTTAAATGGATATTTTCATCCAGCAGATCCTCAACGGTCTGGTGCTTGGCAGCGTCTACGCCATCATCGCACTCGGCTATACGATGGTGTACGGCATTCTCGGCATCATCAACTTTGCGCACGGCGACGTGCTGATGGTGGGCGCGATGGTTGCGCTTTCGGCCATCGGCGTCATGCAGAATCACGTTCCCGGCTTGCCCGGGCCGATCATGCTGACGATCGCGCTCGTGGTCGCCGCAGTGGTTTGCGCGCTTGTCGGCTACACGATCGAAAAAGTCGCGTACCGGCCGCTGCGCAAGGCGCCGCGTCTCGCGCCGCTGATCACCGCGATCGGCGTATCGATTCTGCTGCAGACCGTCGCGATGATGATCTGGGGCCGCAATCCGCTGGCGTTCCCGCAGCTCCTGCCGACCGATCCGATCAACGTGATCGCCGCCGACGAAACCCGTCCGGGCGCCGTGATCTCGATGACCGAAATCGTGATCATCGTCGTCGCGTTCATCGTGATGGCCGGCTTGCTGCTCCTCGTGCACAAGACGAAGCTCGGCCGCGCGATGCGCGCCATCGCCGAGAACCCGGCCAACGCGTCGCTCATGGGCGTGAACCCGAACTTCGTGATCTCCGCGACCTTCATGATCGGCTCGGCGCTGGCTGCTCTGGCCGGTGTGATGATCGCGTCGGAATACGGCAACGCCCACTTCTACATGGGCTTCATTCCCGGCCTGAAGGCGTTCACGGCGGCGGTGCTGGGCGGTATCGGCAACCTGGGCGGCGCGATGGTCGGCGGCGTGCTCCTCGGCCTCATCGAACAGTTGGGCGCTGGCTATATCGGCAACCTGACGGGCGGCGTCTTCGGTTCCAACTACCAGGACGTGTTCGCGTTCATCGTGCTGATCATCGTGCTCGTGTTCCGTCCGTCGGGTCTGCTCGGCGAACGTGTCGCGGACCGCGCTTAAAGACCGTGTGAGGAGCTCATAAAAATGACTTCGATTCAACCTATCGAGCCGTCCACGACGCTCATCCCCGAGAAGAACATGACGAAGACGCTGGTCGTCGGCGTCATCACCGCGATCTTCGTGATCGCCGCGCCGATGGTCATCGGTGCAGCGGGCGGCAACTACTGGGTCCGCGTGCTCGACTTCGCGATGCTCTACGTGATGCTCGCGCTCGGCCTCAACGTGGTGGTCGGTTTCGCCGGCCTGCTCGACCTGGGCTACATCGCGTTCTACGCGGTGGGCGCGTATGTCGCGGCGCTGCTGTCGTCGCCGCAACTGACCACGCAATTCGAATGGATCGCGCATCTCGCGCCCGGAGGATTGCATGTGCCGTTCCTCATCATCGTGCCGTGCGCGATGGCGCTCGCGGCGACCTTCGGCGTGCTGCTCGGCGCACCGACGCTGCGTCTGCGCGGCGACTACCTTGCGATCGTGACGTTGGGCTTCGGGGAAATCGTCCGGATCTTCATGAACAACCTCGATCGTCCGGTGAACATCACGAACGGTCCGAAGGGCATCACGGGCATCGATCCGGTGACGGTGCTGGGCTTCAACCTGTCGCAGACGCACGAGTTCTTCGGCATGAAGTTCCCGTCGGTGTACATGTACTACTACCTGTTCGTGCTGTGCGCGCTGTTCGTGATCTGGGTGTGTACGCGCCTTCAGCACTCGCGTATCGGCCGCGCGTGGGCCGCGATCCGCGAAGACGAAATCGCCGCGAAGGCGATGGGCATCAACACCCGTAACGTGAAGCTGCTCGCGTTCGCGATGGGCGCGTCGTTCGGCGGTCTGTCGGGCGCGATGTTCGGCGCGTTCCAGGGCTTCGTGTCGCCGGAATCGTTCACCTTCTGGGAATCGATCGTCGTGCTGGCGTGCGTGGTGCTGGGCGGCATGGGCCACATTCCGGGCGTGATTCTCGGCGCGGTGCTGCTCGCCGTGTTCCCCGAATTCCTGCGCTCGACGATGGGCCCGCTGCAGAACGTCATCTTCGGCCATCAGATCGTCGATACCGAAGTCATTCGTCAGCTGCTGTACGGTCTGGCGATGGTGTTGATCATGCTGTATCGCTCGGAAGGCCTGTGGCCCGCCGCGAAACACGAAGACAAAATCGCGAAGATCGCGAAGCGCAGCGGCAAGAAGCCGGTGCGCGCATAAGGCGGAGATCAGAACATGAGCGAAAAGCAAACACGACTTTCCGTCAAGGGCGTCAACAAGCGCTTCGGCGGCTTGCAGGCTTTGTCGGATGTGGGCCTTCAGATCGAAGAAGGCACGATTTACGGTCTGATCGGCCCGAACGGCGCCGGCAAGACGACGTTCTTCAACGTGATCACCGGTCTCTACACGCCGGATTCGGGCGAGTTCAAGCTCGATGGCCAGGCTTATACGCCGACGGCGGTGTATCAGGTGGCGAAGGCGGGCATCGCGCGCACGTTCCAGAACATTCGCTTGTTCGGCGGCATGACGGCGCTCGAAAACGTGATGGTCGGCCGTCACGTGCGCACGAAGCACGGTCTGATCGGCGCGGTGTTCCAGACGCCGGCCGAGCGCCGTGAAGAGCGCGAGATCAAGGAGCGCGCGCTCGAACTGCTCGAGTATGTCGGCGTGCTGCAATACGCGGACTACACGTCGCGCAATCTGTCGTACGGTCACCAGCGGCGTCTGGAGATCGCACGCGCGCTCGCAACCGATCCGAAGCTGCTCGCCCTCGACGAACCGGCGGCCGGCATGAACGCGACGGAGAAGGTCGAACTCACGCGTCTGCTCGACAAGATCCGCTCGGACGGCAAGACGATTTTGTTGATCGAACACGACGTGAAACTCGTGATGGGATTGTGCAACCGCATGACGGTGCTCGATTACGGCAAGGTGATCGCCGAAGGTCTGCCGCAGGACGTGCAGAAGGACCCGAAGGTGATCGAGGCATATCTGGGTGCGGGGGTGCACTAATGGCGACCACAAGCGCAATGTTGAAGGTCAAGGGTTTGCAGGTGAACTACGGCGGCATCCAGGCGGTGAAGGGTGTCGATCTGGAAGTCGGGCAGGGCGAACTGGTTACGCTGATCGGCGCGAACGGCGCGGGCAAGACCACGACGATGAAGGCCATCACGGGCCTCAAGCCGTACTCGGGCGGCGATATCGAGTACATGGGCCAGTCGATCAAGGGCGTGCCGACGCATGAGCTGCTCAAGCGCGGCCTCGCGATGGTGCCGGAAGGACGCGGCATCTTCGCGCGCATGTCGATTCTTGAAAACATGCAGATGGGCGCGTATCTGCGCAACGATTCCGATGGCATCCAGAAGGACACCGAGCGCATGTTCGGCTTCTTTCCGCGTTTGAAGGAACGCGCGTCGCAGTATGCGGGTACGCTCTCGGGCGGTGAGCAGCAGATGCTCGCGATGGCGCGTGCGCTGCTTTCGCGTCCGAAGCTGCTCTTGCTCGATGAACCGTCGATGGGGCTCTCGCCGATCATGGTCGAGAAGATCTTCGAAGTGGTGCGGGAGATCTCGAAGGAAGGTCTGACTGTGCTGCTCGTGGAGCAGAACGCGCGTCTCGCGTTGCAGGCGGCGAATCGCGGTTATGTGATGGATTCGGGCACGGTGACGATGTCCGGCGATGCGAAGGTCATGCTCGATGATCCGAAGGTGAGAGCGGCTTATCTGGGGGAGTAAGGGGCGGTCGTTCGGCTACGCGTGATTCCGCCGGATCCCATTATCGTGTTGGTCTATTGGCGCTGCCCCTA
>NZ_JAQQDB010000055.1:0-46828 GCF_046030135.1 Caballeronia jiangsuensis | reverse complement strand
ACTCGCGCTGCCGTACGCGTGCAAGGGCGGTGTGTGCTGCACGTGCCGCGCAAGAGTGCTCGAAGGCGAAGTGAAGATGGAGAAGAACTACACGCTCGAACAACACGAAATCGATGATGGCTTCGTGCTGACTTGTCAGTGTCATCCGGTGAGCGAGCGCGTGGTGGTGAGTTTCGACGAGCGCTAGATCGCAGCCCGGCGTCATTCGATTCGCGTAAACTAGGACTGCTCACCCGAGCGGTCCTTTCGTCCTTCTGGCCTCCCGACACCGATGAACATGATTCACGTCACGAATGGCGATTGCGCGGCCCAATCCCTCACGGAAGCATTGCGGCGCGCCGAACGCGACGAGCGCGTCATCGCGTTGCGCGACGATCTCGCCGTCGGTCCGATCAGCGACATCGACGAATCGCCGCTCGCGCGCGCCACGTTCTGGCGTCAGGTTCTGAACAGCGCCGTCGACTTCGAGGGCGAACTCGAAGAACAGCAGGCGCTGTTCGGCCGCCTCGCGCGCGGCGACGATCAGATCGTCGTGTGGCACGGCCAGAGCGCGGCCGACCAGCTCACGCTGCGACGGGTCGCCTATCACATGCGCAACGTGCCGCAGCGCTTGAACGAAGCGAAGCTCACTCACGACGATCTGACGATTGCGACCGGCGACAGCGATCCCGAGCACGTTGGCCGCGAAGACCGTGCGACGGCCGTCGGCATGTTTTCACCGAAGCAACTGCTCGCGAAGCTGCCCACCGCCGCGCCGATTTCCGTGCTGCGCATCAGCCGGCTCGCGCTCGAGTGGCAGGAAGCGAAATACGCCAACGCCGACACGCGCCGCCTGCGCGACAACATGCTCGTAACAGGAACATGGATCGATATCGACGAAGCCTTGCTCGATCTCGCCGGTCCCGAATGGAAACCGGCGCGCCAGATCGCCGGCGCTGCAATGGGGCAGCGCTTCGATTTCATGCTTTCCGATTCCATAGCATTCTGGCGCTGCCGCGAACTCGTCACGGCGGGACGGCTTAAAATCCGCGGCACGCCGTCCGAAATCAGTCAGGCCGAACTGCGCCGCTGAATCCATACCTATAAGAACGCACTTTCCGAACACATGGCCCGTACCAAAGCGCCCGATCACGAGACACAACGCGAACAGATCCTCGAACTCGCCGCCGCGAAATTCGCCCAGACGAGCTATCCCAGCACCTCGATGGCCGATCTCGCCGCCGCGAGCGGCACGTCGAAGGCTCGCCTCTATCACTATTACGTGAGCAAGGAAGCGATCCTCTTCGATTTGCTCGACCGCTACACCAAGCGGCTGATGCTGATCATCGCGGAAGTGGAAGGCGCCAGCCAGCGGCGCGGACTGAGCGAACGCGAGGCTTTCGCCGATCTCGTGCGCGCGTTTCTCGCCGAATACGAGACGTCGCATAGCCGGCACGTCGCGCTTCTGAATGATGTGAAGTATCTGGAAGAGGCGCAGCGCGAGATCGTCCTCGATCGTCAGCGCGACATCGTGGCGGCGTTCGCGCGTCAGCTCGCGCGGGCTTATCCGAAACGCGCAACCAAGGACAACCAGACTGCCCTAACCATGATGGTCTTCGGCATGATCAACTGGACGTTCACGTGGCTCAAGCCGGGCGGCAAGCTGGGCTACAGCGAGTTCGCGGAACAGGTCGTCGACATGATCGAAAACGGCCTCAATGTCGAATAGATCGATGTTGCAGCACAACAAACCGACTGTCCGGTAAATTGTCGCGTTTGCGTCACTTCGTTAAGTTATTGATTTTACTACGATCTAATCGTTTTCAGTAGCTGTTTAGAACGCGCCGTCTAGGTCGTTTTAAGGGTTTTCCCGTATCCGTTTCTCCGTAATCGGCTAAAATTCGTTTTGCTTTGCAGCATGCTGCATGACGAACGAAGGAGAAACGAATATGGAACTGACCATCAACCGCACTGCCGAGCCGATCGTCGCGCACGATCAGCCGCTCAAAGACGCGCGTATGCCGGTTCTCGTCCGCGAACTGTCCTCGGCAGATCGCGAGCGTCTCCTCACGCACTTTCTGGCTCTCGACGAAGACGACCGTCTCCTGCGCTTCGGGCAGGTCGTGCCGGATCACGTCATCGAGAACTATGTGCGCAACATCAACTTCTCGAACGACAAGGTGTTCGGCGTGTTCGGCGGCGCCCTGGAATTGATCGGCGTCGGCCATCTGGCGTATTTGCCCGCCGAGGGCGACAAGCGAACTGCCGAATTCGGCGTCTCGGTGCTCGAAAGCGCGCGCGGCCGTGGCATCGGCTCGAAGCTGTTCGAGCGCGCCGCCATGCGCAGCCGCAACACGCAGGTATCGGTGCTCTATATGCACTGCCTGTCGCGCAACTCGACCATGATGCATATCGCGAAAAAGTCGGGCATGAAGATCGAATACGCTTACGGCGAAGCGGATGCCTATCTCTCGCTAGCGCCGGCTGACCAGACCAGCATCGTCGCCGAAATGCTTCAGGAGCAGGCCGCCGTATTCGACTACGCGATCAAGCGCCAGGCGCAACGCGCGTCGCAGGTCTTCCAGGCGTTCATGCCGGCAGCGGGCGTCGCGTAACTTTTCTCAGGAACAGCGCGAGACAAGGGCGGCTCTGACCGCCCTTCGTCGTTTTAACGCAGCGGCAGAACTGTCGTCTCCTTGATACGTTCCAGTGAGAAGCTCGAGCGCACATCGATCACGGACGGATGGTGCAGCAATTCATCCTGCACGAAGCGCGAGAAATCATCCATGTCGCGCACCTGAACGCGCAGCAGAAAATCCATCTCGCCGGTCATCGCGTCGCAGGCGACGACTTCCGGCCATGAACGCACCGCTTCACGAAAGAGATCGCCGTGCGTCGGCGCTTTCGGCGTGCCTGCCGCAGCCTGCATGCCGCCGCGCTTTTCCAGACGCACGTTGATGTAGGCGAGTAAGCCAAGCCCGAGCTTCTTCGCGTCGAGCAGGGCCACATAACCGCGAATCACGCCGATCTCCTCCAGCCTCCGGATGCGCCGTAGGCACGGGCTGGGCGACAGATTCACGCGATCCGCGATCTCCTGATTCGATAGCCGTCCATTTTCCTGAAGAATCGCCAGAATTCGGCGGTCGATCGTGTCCAGTTCGAGTTCAGCCATTTTGTAGCTCCCTGCCGCTTTCAATTGGCAGCATCGTGCTCAATCTTATGAATCACTGATTAGTTTCGCAAGTTTTTGCCACTGTCACCTGACTAAACTGTCTCCACGTCGCGCACATCGCGCCGCATCTAAATCAGGAGACACGCATGACCGCAACGACTTGGGAGAATCCCGTCGGCACCGATGGCTTCGAGTTCATCGAATACACCGCGCCGGATCCGGTTGCGCTCGGCAAACTGTTCGAGCAGATGGGCTTCACCGCGATCGCGAAGCATCGTCACAAGGACGTGACGCTTTACCGCCAGGGCGAAATCAACTTCATCGTCAACGCCGAGCCGGATTCGTTCGCGCAGCGCTTCGCGCGCCTGCACGGTCCGTCGATCTGCGCGATCGCCTTCCGCGTCGCCGATGCCGCCAAGGCGTACAAGCGCGCGCTCGAACTCGGCGCATGGGGCTTCGACAACAAGAACGGCCCGATGGAGCTGAACATCCCGGCGATCAAGGGAATCGGCGATTCGCTGATCTACTTCGTCGACCGTTGGCGCGGCAAGAACGGCGCGCAGCCGGGCAGCATCGGCGATATCAGCATTTATGACGTCGATTTCGAACCGATTCCGGGCGCGGAGCAAAACCCGGTGGGCCACGGACTCACCTACATCGATCACCTGACGCATAACGTGCACCGCGGTCGCATGGTCGAATGGGCGGAGTTCTACGAGCGGCTCTTCAACTTCCGCGAAGTCCGCTATTTCGATATCGAAGGCAAGGTCACGGCGGTGAAGTCGAAGGCGATGACGTCACCGTGCGGCAAAATCCGCATTCCGATCAACGAAGAAGGCTCGGAAACCGCGGGACAGATTCAGGAGTATCTGGACGCGTATCACGGTGAAGGCATTCAGCACATCGCGCTCGGCACGGGCGATATCTACAGCACCGTCGACGGCCTGCGCGGCGCGAAGATCGCTCTGCTCGACACCATCGACACGTATTACGAGCTGGTCGATCGCCGCGTGCCCGGCCATTGCGAAACGGTCGCGGAGTTGAAGAAGCGCAAGATTCTGATCGACGGCACCAAGGACGAAATCCTGCTACAGATCTTCACGGAGAACCAGATCGGGCCGATCTTCTTCGAGATCATCCAGCGCAAGGGCAATCAGGGCTTCGGCGAAGGCAACTTCAAGGCGCTGTTCGAGTCGATCGAACTGGATCAGATGCGCCGTGGCGTGCTGAAGGACACCACCGCGGGCTGATCGCGCAGAAAACCCGGGCATCAAAAAAGGGACGTGGATCGCGAAGGTCCATGTCCCTTTGTTCATTCTGGCGGCCCGTTTGGTCGATACGGACCGCGATGAGCGGGTCAGCCCGCCGTCTCGTCGTCGCTGCTTTCCGATTCGCGGCGCTTTTCAGCACCCGCCTTAACCGACTGAACGCGCACTTGCGCGACCTGTGCAACCGACGACGCCCCGAACGGCGAGCCATTATTCGCCCGTGCGCCGCCCACCGGCGCGCTGATGGCGAAAAAAGCCGCCGAAACGACCAAGAAATTCTGGATGTGGCGTTGTTTCATCGTTATCTCCTTCTAACTGCAAAGTACAACTCGCTTCCGAAACCCAAAGCGTGCACAGAAAATTGGCACGGAAGTTCCGGAAGCGTCATTTTAGACAGGGATGAACGGCAGGGTTCCGTGGATCGGTCGAATTTACATGCTGTAACAAAACCCTCTTGATGACGGTCAAATCGTCAAGGAATTGACGCAAAGCGCGGCTAAGTGAGGAATTTTTAACGGGTTTGTACCAGTGCCTGAAAGATCATTGCACCGGCAAACTGGTAGTCCCGGCCTACGCGTTCACAAGATGCGACGGCCCGAAACATGCTTTGGTGATCCCAAACCTCGGGTGGAGGAATACACATAATGAACGCCCCGCTAGACGCAGAACAAAGAGCTTCGCTAGAAGCCGCGTTGAAATCCGTCACGCTAGACGACAAATACACGCTCGAACGTGGCCGCGCCTATATGAGCGGCATCCAGGCCCTGGTGCGCCTGCCGATGCTGCAGCAAGAGCGCGACAAGGCCGCTGGCCTCAACACCGCCGGATTCATCTCCGGCTATCGCGGTTCTCCCCTCGGCGGTCTCGACCAGTCACTCTGGAAGGCGAAGAAGCATCTCGCCGGCCATCAGGTCGTGTTTCAGCCGGGCGTGAACGAAGATCTCGCCGCTACCGCCGTGTGGGGCTCGCAGCAAGTGAATCTGTACCCGAGCGCCAAATACGACGGCGTGTTCTCGATGTGGTACGGCAAAGGCCCGGGCGTCGATCGTTCGGGCGATGTCTTCAAGCACGGCAATTCCGCCGGATCGGCGCAACACGGCGGCGTTCTGGTGCTCGCCGGCGACGATCACGCCGCGAAATCGTCGACGCTCGCGCATCAGTCCGAGCACGTGTTCAAGGCGTGCGGTCTGCCGGTGCTGTTTCCGTCGAACGTGCAGGAATATCTCGATTTCGGCCTGCACGGCTGGGCGATGTCGCGCTACTCCGGCCTGTGGGTCGCGATGAAATGCGTGACGGATGTCGTCGAGTCGTCGGCTTCGGTGGATATCGATCCGCATCGCACGAAGATCGTGCTCCCGACCGATTTCGCGATGCCCGATGGCGGCCTGAACATCCGCTGGCCGGATCCGCCGCTCGTGCAGGAAGCGCGTCTGCTCGACTACAAGTGGTACGCCGCGCTCGCCTACGTGCGCGCGAACAAGCTGGACCGCGTGGAAATCGATTCGCCGCATGCGCGCTTCGGCATCATGACCGGCGGCAAAGCCTATCTCGACGTCCGTCAGGCGCTGACCGATCTCGGTCTCGACGACGCGACGTGCTCGCAGATCGGTATCCGTCTCTACAAGGTCGGTTGCGTGTGGCCGCTCGAAGCGCAGGGCGCGCATGAATTTGCGCGCGGGCTGGAGGAGATTCTGGTCGTCGAGGAAAAGCGGCAGATTCTCGAATACGCGATCAAAGAAGAGCTATACAACTGGCCGGATGCGCAACGTCCGCGCGTGTACGGCAAGTTCGACGAAAAAGACGGCGCCGGCGGCGAATGGTCCGTGCCGATGGGCAACTGGCTTCTGCCCGCGCACTACGAGCTGTCGCCCGCGATTATCGCGAAGGCCATCGCCACGCGCCTCGACAAATTCGATTTGCCCGCCGATGTGCGCGCGCGCATCGCGACGCGCATCGCCGTGATCGAGGCGAAGGAAAGGTCGCTCGCGCGGCCGCGTGTCGAGGCGGAGCGCAAGCCGTGGTTCTGCTCGGGATGTCCGCACAACACGTCGACGAACGTGCCGGAAGGCTCGCGCGCGATGGCGGGCATCGGCTGCCACTACATGACGGTCTGGATGGACCGCAACACGAGCACGTTCAGCCAGATGGGCGGCGAAGGCGTGGCGTGGGTCGGCCAGTCGCCGTTTTCGAACGACAAGCACGTTTTCGCGAACCTCGGCGACGGCACGTATTTCCATTCGGGCCTGCTCGCGATCCGCGCGGCGATCGCGGCGAAGGTGAACATCACCTACAAGATTCTTTATAACGATGCCGTCGCGATGACCGGCGGTCAGCCCGTCGACGGCGTGCTGACCGTGCCGCAGATCACGCATCAGCTCGCGGCGGAAGGCGCGGCGAAGATCGTCATCGTCACCGATGAGCCGGAGAAGTACACGGCGAGCGTCGGACTTGCACCGGGCATCGACGTGCATCATCGCGACAAGCTGGACGAAATCCAGCGTCAACTGCGCGAGGTTGCGGGCACGTCGATCCTGATCTACGACCAGACCTGCGCGACCGAGAAGCGCCGTCGTCGCAAGCGCGGCGCGTTCCCCGATCCGGCGAAGCGCGTCGTCATCAACGAAGCCGTGTGTGAAGGCTGCGGCGATTGCTCGGTGAAGTCGAACTGCCTGTCGGTCGAGCCGCTCGATACCGAGTACGGCACGAAGCGGCAGATCAACCAGTCGACGTGCAACAAGGACTACTCGTGCCTGAACGGCTTCTGCCCGAGTTTCGTGACGGTGGAAGGCGGCCAGTTGAAGAAGCCGAAGGCGACGAGCGTCGAGAGCGATGCGATGCCTTCCGTGCCCACGCCCGAGTTGCCGGAGATCGGACGGCCGTATGGCGTGCTGGTCACGGGCGTCGGCGGAACGGGCGTCGTGACGATCGGCGCGCTGCTCGGCATGGCCGCGCATCTGGAGCAGAAAGGCGTCACCGTGCTCGACGTCACCGGGCTCGCGCAGAAAGGCGGCGCCGTGATGAGCCACGTGCAGATCGCGAACCGTCCGACCGATATCCACGCGACGCGCATCGCGATGGGCGAAGCGGATCTCGTCATCGGTTGCGATGCGATCGTCACCGCGAGCAACGAATGCGGCTCGCGGATGCAGCCTGACCACACGCGCGTCGTCGTGAACAGCGCGCAGACGCCGACCGCCGAGTTCATCAAGAACCCGAACTGGAGTTTCCCGGGCGCGAGCGCGGAGGCGGATATTCGCGCGGCCGCGGGCGAGCATGTCGCGCTCGTCGATGCGAACCGCTTCGCCGTCGCGCTGATGGGCGATGCGATCTACACGAATCCGTTCGTGCTCGGCTTCGCGTGGCAGAAGGGTTGGGTGCCGCTGCTGCATGAGTCGCTGGTACGCGCCATTGAGCTGAACGCGGTGCAGGTCGAGAAGAATCTCGCGGCGTTCGAATGGGGCCGTCGCGCGGCGCACGATCCCGAAGCCGTGCGCCGTCTCGCGGATGCGCAGCATGGCGCGCAGGCAGCGCCGGGCAAGGTCATCTCGCTGCATACGCCGAAGGCGCTCGACACGCTCATCGACAAGCGGCTCGACTATCTCGCGAAGTACCAGAACACGGCCTACGCAGCGCGATACGGACGGCTGGTCGCGGAAGTGCGCGCGAAGGAAGCCGGGCTGGGCGCCGGGGACGGGCAGTATCCGCTGACCGAAGCCGTCGCGAAGAATCTGCACAAGCTGATGGCGTACAAGGACGAATACGAAGTCGCGCGTCTGTATGCCGATCCGGTGTTCCTCGACAAGATTCGCGCGAGTTTCGAAGGCGACTGGAAGATCAAGATGCATCTCGCGCCGCCGAGTCTTTCGAAGAAGGATGCGCACGGGCATCTGGTGAAGAAGCAATACGGTCCGTGGATGATGTCGGCGATGCGCGTGCTCGCGAAGCTGAAGTTCCTGCGCGGAACGGCGTTGGATCCGTTCGGCCGCACGGAAGAGCGGAAGATGGAGCGCGCGTTGATCGGCGAGTACGAGGCGCTGGTGCGTGAGTTGATCGGCGGACTCACGGAGCAGAAACTGTCACTCGCTGTCGAACTCGCGAATCTTCCCGACTCGATGCGCGGCTACGGCCACGTCAAGGAAAACAACGTCAAGGCCGCGAAGATCAAGTGGAATGCCTTGCTCGCGCGCTGGCGGAGTAACGAAGGCGGGGAAAAGCGGCAGGTGGCGTAATTCTCGTTGCTTCACGCTCGAAGGCGGTTCGTGAAAACGGACCGCCTTTTTTATCGGCCAAAAAAAACGGCGATCCGGTCTCCCGGATCGCCGTTCGTCTTTCTAACGCGACGTCGCGTTACTTCGCTACACGCGCATTCGCGCTCGCCACCGCCGTCATATTGATGATCCGCCGCACCGTCGCGGCCGGCGTCAGGATATGCACGGGCTTCGCAGCACCGAGCAGGATCGGCCCGACGGTCACGCCCTCGCCGCTCACCATCTTGAGCAGGTTGTACGTGATGTTCGCCGCTTCGACGTTCGGCATGATCAGCAGATTCGCCTCACCGTGCAACGTGGTCCCCGGGAACGAAGCCTTGCGCACGGCTTCGGAAAGCGCCGCATCGCCGTGCATTTCACCGTCGATTTCGAGATCAGGCGCGCGCTCCGCAATCAGCTTGCGCGCTTCGGCCATCCGCTTGCTCGACGCGCTCTGCACGCTGCCGAAGTTCGAATTCGACACCAGCGCGACCTTCGGCTGAATCCCGAAACGCTCGATCTCGCGCGCCGCCAGAATCGTCATGTCGGCGAGTTGCTCGGGCGTCGGCGTCTCGTTGACGTACGTGTCGCTGATGAACAGATTGCGCCCCTGCAGCATCAGCAGATTCATCGCCGCGAAGTTGTTCGCGCCTTCCGCCTTGCCGAGCACCTGATCGATGAACTTCAGGTGATCCTGATACGTGTCGATGAGACCGCAGATCATCCCGTCCGCGTCGCCCGTGTGAACCAGGATCGCGCCGATCAGCGTGTTGAACTTGCGCAGCGCGGCCTTCGCGCTTTCGGGCGTCACGCCCTGACGCGCGGCGATCTCGTGATACGCCTGCCAGCTCTTCTGATAACGCGGATCGTCTTCCGGATTCACGATCTCGAAATCGACGCCCGGCTTCAGCTTCGAGCCCATCTTCTGCAGACGCATTTCGACGACAGCCGGACGGCCGATGATGATCGGCTTCGCGATCTTCTCCAGCAGCACGAACTGCGCGGCGCGCAGCACGCGCTCGTCCTCGCCTTCCGCGAACGCGATACGCGCCGGAGCCGCCTTCGCCGCCGTGAACACCGGACGCATCACCATGCCCGTTCGATACACCGTGGCGCCGAGCGTCTCGCGATACGCATCCATGTCCTTGATCGGACGCGTCGCGACGCCCGAATCCATTGCGGCTTGCGCCACGGCCGGCGCGATCTTGATGATGAGGCGCGGATCGAAAGGCTTCGGAATCAGATATTCCGGGCCGAATTCCAGCGAATGGCCTTCGTAAGCCTTTGCAACTTCATCGCCCTGATCGGTTTCTTCCGCGAGTTCGGCGATCGCGCGCACGCACGCGAGCTTCATTTCCTCGGTGATCGTCGTCGCGCCCACGTCGAGCGCGCCGCGGAAAATGAACGGGAAGCAGAGCACGTTGTTGACCTGATTCGGATAATCCGA
Source organism: Caballeronia jiangsuensis (assembly GCF_046030135.1). Classification (NCBI taxonomy): domain Bacteria; kingdom Pseudomonadati; phylum Pseudomonadota; class Betaproteobacteria; order Burkholderiales; family Burkholderiaceae; genus Caballeronia; species Caballeronia jiangsuensis. The sequence continues at coordinate 36,715 of NZ_JAQQDB010000055.1, read as the reverse complement.
ACGGCCCGTCGCGACGATGCAGTCCGGACGCACGCGCTTCGCTTCTTCCGGACGAATTTCCGGCTCGGGATTCGCCAGCGCGAGAATCAGCGGCTTGTCGGCCATCGTCTCGACCATTTCCGCTTTCAGCACGCCCGCGCTCGAACAGCCGAGGAAGACGTCGCAGCCGTGCATCGCATCGGCGAGCGTGCGCGCGTCGGTGCTCGCCTGATAGCGCTCCTTCGATGCGTCCAGATTGCCGCGGCCTTCGTAGATCACGCCCTTCGAATCGATCACGAGCGTGTTCGACTTCTTCAGGCCGAGGTGAACGAGCAGGTCCAGACAAGCGATCGCCGCCGCACCGGCGCCGGAGCAGACGAGCTTCACTTCGTCCAGCTTCTTGCCGACCACTTTCAGGCCGTTCAGGATCGCCGCCGACGCGATGATCGCCGTGCCGTGCTGATCGTCATGGAAAACGGGAATCTTCATGCGCTCGCGCAGCTTCTTCTCGATATAGAAGCATTCCGGCGCCTTGATGTCCTCGAGGTTGATGCCGCCCAGCGTGGGCTCGAGCATTGCGATCGCATCGACGAGCTTGTCCGGATCGGTTTCCGCCAGCTCGATATCGAACACGTCGATGCCCGCGAACTTCTTGAAGAGGCATCCCTTGCCTTCCATCACCGGCTTGGCCGCGAGCGGGCCGATGTTGCCGAGGCCCAATACGGCGGTGCCATTCGTCACGACGCCGACGAGGTTCGCACGCGACGTGTACTTCTGCGCGTCGAGCGGCTCATCGTAGATCGCCATGCACGCGGCCGCGACGCCCGGCGAATAGGCGAGCGAGAGGTCGAGCTGGTTGGAAAGCGGCTTGGTCGGAGTAACCGAAATCTTGCCGGGACGGGGATTCTGGTGATACGCGAGGGCACTTTGCTTCAGTTGTTCGTCCATGATTTGACCTGAGACGTTTGAGAATTATTTGAACAGGGTTCACACCGCCGTCGACCGTGCTGCAATGAATGCGGGAATGTGAATCGATGGACCAATTTTCATGGGCTCGGCGCGTCGGATAGACGCGGCGTGCCGCTCGTCGGAATCGAACGAGCGGACGGAGCCTTTGGTTTTTTTTGGGACGTTCAGTGTACACCGCGCGCCTGAAATGACGCGATGCAACGTTTCAGCGCAATTTCGTCCGACGACTCCGCGCTCAATCGAGTTCGGCGCCGCGTTTTTCCGGGATCAGAAAGAGCGTCGCGACGACATCGAGCAGATAGATCGATGCGAGAAACGCGAGCGCCACCGAGAACGAATAACGCGCCGCCAGCGCGCCGACCGCGACCGGACCGAGTCCACCCACCGCGCGCCCTATATTGAACAGCACGTTTTGCGCGGTTGCGCGCGCTTCGGTCGGATAGATCTCGGAGATCAGCGCGCCGTAGCCGCCGAGCATGCCGTTCACGAACACGCCCATCACCGCGCCGCCGATCAGGAGCGCCGCCGGGCTCGTCAGACCGGAATAGACGAACACCATCGCGACCGCGCCGAACTGATAGACGAGAAACGCCGGTTTGCGTCCGAAGCGATCCGCCGCCAGGCCGAACAGCCAGATGCCTAACGCCATGCCGAGCACGGTCGCCGCGGTCCAGAGGCCGGATTTCGTCAGCGAGTAGCCGAAGGTCTTCGACAGGTAACTCGGCAGCCAGATCATCAACCCGTAGTAGCCGAAGTTCTGCACCGAGCACAGGATGATCACGCCGAGACTCGCGCGCGCGGTGCGGGCGTCGTCGAAAAGACGCCTGAGCGGCAGCTTTCGGGCGGTATCGGCTTTGGCAGCCGCGCGGCGTTCGGTGAACAGCGCGGGCTCGTCCACATGACGCCGCACGAAGAACGAAACGACCGCCGGCAACAGCCCGACCGCGAACATGCCGCGCCAGCCGATCACGGGCAGGAGCATCGGCGTGATGAGCGCGGCGGCGAGCACGCCCATTTGCCAGCCGATCCCGACATACGACGACACGCGCGCTCGCAGCCGCGCGGGCCACGCCTCGGCGACGAGCGCCATGCCGATCCCGAACTCGCCGCCCAGCCCGATTCCAGCGATGGTGCGATAGATCAGCAAATCGCCGTAGCCCTGCGCGAGCGCACACAGGCCGGTGAAGACGGCGAACATGAGAATCGTCCAGGTCAGCATGCGCACGCGGCCGAAATAATCGGACAGCATGCCGAACACGACGCCGCCCGCGACCGCGCCGGCGAGCGTCCACGTGACGAGCGCGCCGGATTGCGCGGGCGTGAGATGCAGATCGGCGGCGATCGCGGGCAGCATGAAGCCGAGGATCAGCAGGTCGAAACCGTCCATTGCGTAGCCGAGCATCGACGCGACGAGCGCCTGCAATGCGTGGCGGGAAAGCGGCTCGGAGGCAGTGGAAGAGGAAGCGGGCGTCATCGGAGCGTTCTGCGGAAAGTGCCGGGAGTGTAAGCGCGAGCACGCGAATCGTTCAATCGATCGAAAAAAGCCCACTCGCCCGCATTCGTCCGCTCGGGTAAAATGGCGGGCTACGCGCGCAGTGAGTGCGAAAACGTCGTCCAAAACGGCGTGTTCTGCATCGAAACATGCGCCAAAGGCCTTCGCGGCCGCCTCCCGCTTCTTCAAGCGCCACACAAGTCCAAGGATTCGCCCATGACAGGCTTCGATCGCCAGACGATCTCCGACACCACCGCCAAGATGCTGCTCGAAGTGCAGGCGGTGCACTTCAACGCGGAAAAACCGTACATCTTCACGTCCGGCTGGGCGAGCCCGGTGTATATCGACTGCCGCAAGCTGATCTCGTATCCGCGCGTGCGCCGCGGCCTGATGGAGATGGCCGAAGCGACGATTCTGCGCGATGTCGGCTACGAGCAGATCGACGCCGTCGCTGGCGGCGAGACCGCGGGCATCCCGTTCGCCGCCTGGATCGCCGACCGCCTGATGGTGCCGATGCAGTACGTCCGCAAGAAGCCGAAGGGTTTCGGCCGCAATGCGCAGATCGAAGGTTTGCTGACCGAAGGCCAGCGCGTGCTGCTGGTCGAAGATCTAACCACGGACAGCCGCAGCAAGATCAACTTCATCAACGCGCTGCGCACGGCGGGCGCGACGGTGAATCACTGCTTCGTGCTCTTCCACTACAACATCTTCAAGGAGAGCGTGTCGGTGTTGAAGGACATCGACGTCGATCTGCACGCGCTCGCCACCTGGTGGGACGTGCTGCGCGTCGCGAAGGAGCAAGGCTACTTCGAGTCGAAGACGCTCGATGAAGTCGAGAAATTCTTGCACGCGCCGGCGGAATGGTCGGCTGCGCACGGCGGTGCGACCGCTGCTCCGCAATAAGTATTAACGTCCGCGAAGCAATTGATAAAAAAAGCCGCTGATCGAAATCAGCGGCTTTTTTATTTGGCAAGCAAAATCGCCTATAGCGAATTCGGATTGGGAAGCGAGTCGTCGAGCGAACCGTCGCCGGAATACGCCGAAAGATTCATTAACCCGTTACTTTGCGCGTACTGAAACAATTCGGAATCGCGCTCGATGCCGAGTTTTCGCATTGCGGTGTTCTTTTGCGTGCTGATGGTTTTGATACTGCGCCGCAATTGTCCCGCGATTTCCGTGATCGTCATGCCCGAAACAAACAGGCGCACCACTTCGAGTTCGCGCTTGGACAGGATCACGCTGCGTTGCTGCCCGCTCGAACTGAGTCCCATGCTGTCGAGCGCCGCCTTCACGGACGGGCCGAGATATTCCTGCCCGCGCATGACATGCTGGATGGCCCAGCCGATGTGGTTCATGTCGTCGGCCTTGTTGATGATCGACATCACGCCCACTTCGCGCAAACGTTTGAGCAAGGCCGGATTCTCGAGCATGGTGAGCACGACAAGCTTCACCCGCGGGAATTGCCGGCCGATATAGCCGAGCAGGGGCATGCCGTCGCCGTACGAACCGCCGGGCATGGCGAGATCGGTGACGAGGACGTCGCATGGCTCCTTCTGAAGCAACTGGATGAGTTCGGTCGACTGGCGCGCCTGGCCGATAACGTCCACCTCCGGAAACTTGTTGAGCGCCTGTGCCGCGCCAAACAGAATGACGGGATGATCGTCGGCGATGATGACTTTTATTCGCTGGCTCATTTAACTTCTCCTGTATTTCGGTCGATTAGTTGCCGCGCGAATCTGCGTCGAATTACTCATTTCTACGTTTAATAGAGTCAGAAGTCATCGCCGTCAAGGCGCTGCGTGCTACGTCCAAGCCGCTGGGCGCGCAACGCGCCATCGGTAAAGTCTCAAGGATGTAAAGCTTTAATGCTTTGTTGCAATGTTAAACTGCAAGCTGGTACGAAGCGCATCATGAGACAAAAAACATCGTTGCAGCCGGCGAAACGCTGCTATAACGCGCGACGATACTGACAGGAGTTCAGCCCATGCGCCTCTCCGGGCGACGCGTGAGTTCGACTGGCCTTGCCGCATCAGTACTCTTCATCGCCCTGGCGGCGGCGTTTTTCGCGTATTCGCACGAGGTCACCGCCGACCCCGCTTTCACCGTGTCCAGCACGGACCTCGCGCCTGGCAAGACCATCGGGCGCGATCTGCTTTTCGATCAGTCGGAGTGCAAGGGCGGAAACCGCTCGCCGCAGATTTCCTGGCATGGCGCACCCGCAAACGCCCGCAGCTTCGCTGTAACGATCTTCGATCCCGACGCGCCCGGACGCGGCTGGTGGCACTGGGCGGTCGCGGGCATCCCGATCGGCACGGATCGCCTGCCGAACAACGCGAGCGCGTCGGGGGCGCTGCGCAAGATGGGCGCCATCGAAGCGCGCAACGACTGGGATACGGACGGCTACGGCGGCCCGTGCCCGCCGCCCGGCAAACCGCATCGCTACATAGTGACTGTTTACGCGCTCGACAGCGCCGATCTGCGCCTGCGTCAGGGCACGCCCGCGCTCATGTTCGAGCACGAAATCCGCACGATGACGATCGCCAGCGCACAGCTCACGTTCACATACGGCCGCTAATCTGAAGTCGAGAACCGTGCGCTCGCGCCGCTCGGCGAAAAATTGTCTTTGCTAGACTGGCCCGGACCGTCCGAAAGGCACGCGTGCGCGGCGCGGCGCGGCGCGGCGCAGGAACGACTCGGGGAGACCATGCCGAACATCATCATCGTTTATCACAGCGGCTACGGCCACACGAAGAAGGTCGCCGAAGCGGTGCTCGGCGGCGCGACCGACGCCGGCGCGAACGTGAAACTGATCGCCGTCGCCGAACTCGACGACGCCGCCTGGGCAGAACTGGACGCCGCCGACGCCATCGTGTTCGGCGCGCCGACCTACATGGGCGGGCCGTCCGCCGACTTCAAGAAGTTCGCCGACGCGAGTTCGAAGCCCTGGTTCGCGCAGAAATGGAAGGACAAGATCGCGGCCGGATTCACCAATTCGGCCCATATGAACGGCGACAAATTCCTGACCATCTCGTACTTCGTCACGCTGGCGATGCAGCACGGCATGGTCTGGATCGGCACGGGCATGATGCCGTCGAACACGAAGGCCGCCACGCGCAACGATCTCAACTTCGTCGGCGGCTTTACGGGCCTGCTGACGCAATCGCCCGCGGACGCCTCGCCGGACGAAGCGCCGCCGCCCGGCGATCTCGAAACGGCGAAGGTCTTCGGCGCGCGCATCGCCGCGGTGACGGCGCGCTGGATCGGCAATCGCGGCGGCGTCGAAGACGGCGGACATCAGCCCGTCTCGGAATCGCACTAAAATGTCGGTTTTGCGGCGAGCGCCCGCACGAACCAGCGAGATCGAGATGACCACGAAAGTATTTGTCGACGGACAGGAAGGCACCACCGGCCTGAAGATTTTCGAATATCTGTCGCAGCGCCGTGACATCGAGGTGTTGCGTATCGAAGAAGCGAAGCGCAAGGACATCGAGGAGCGCCGCCGGCTCATCAACGCGTCGGACGTGACGTTCCTGTGCCTGCCGGATGTCGCGTCGCGCGAGTCGGTTTCGCTCGTCGATCGCGACAACACGCGCACCGTGATGATCGACGCGAGCACGGCTTTTCGCACGCAGGACGACTGGGCGTACGGCCTGCCCGAGCTCACGCGCGCGCAGCGCGAGCGTCTGCGCACGTCGAAGCGCATCGCCGTGCCGGGCTGCCACGCGTCGGCGTTCGTGCTGTCGGTGCAGCCGCTCGTCGCGGGCGGCCTCGTTCCCGCCAACTTTGACGCCCACGCTTATTCGATCACCGGCTACAGCGGCGGCGGCAAGAAAATGATCGCGGAGTTCGAAGCGGGCGGCAATGAACGACTCATGAGCCCGCGCCCGTACGCGCTGGGTCTGACGCACAAGCATCTGCCGGAAATGTCGGTGCGCACGGGCCTCGCGCGCGCGCCGGTCTTTACGCCGATCGTCGGCCCGTTCCTGAAAGGTCTCGCGGTGACGACGTATTTCTCGCCGGACCAGCTCTCGCGGCGGGCGAAGCCGCAGGACGTGCGCGACATGCTCGCCGAGTATTACAACAACGAGCCGTTCGTGCGCGTGATGCCGTTCGACGCCGAGAGCAATCTCGACGACGGTTTCTTCGACGTGCAAGCCTGCAATGACACGAATCGCGTAGATATCTTCGTGTTCGGCAACGACGAGCGCTTCGTGACCGTCGCGCGTCTGGACAATCTCGGCAAGGGCGCGTCGGGCGCGGCGATCCAGTGCATGAATCTGGCGATTGGCGCGGACGAAGAGACGGGTCTCGCCCGCTGACACGTTTCGCGGGAAACCAGAAAGGCCGATTCGCTCCACAGCGGATCGGCCTTTTTTGCGTTCGTCGGTGCAGCGCAACATTAAACCGTACAGACGAAAAAAAGCCCGCCAAAGCTGGCGGGCTGAATCCATATCAGTGGAGACATGGAGGAGACAGGAGTAAATATACCAATAATATTGGTGCGTCGCAACATCGCGTGTTGCAGCAGACCGACACAAGCGTGATCGGTGCAATCAGGGCTGCATCATCGACAGGATGAATTGCAGTTGGTCCGCGGATATCGGCTTGACGAGGTGGACATCGAAACCGGCGTCGAGCGTCATTTCCCGATGCTGCGGCTGTCCCCAGCCCGTCAGCGCGACCAGCATTCTCGCGTGGCCGTTCGGCAATGCACGCAACGCGCGCGCCGCCGCGAGACCATCGACGAGCGGCATGCCGAGATCGAGAATCACGACTTCCGGATCGAACTGCGCGGCGACTTCGACGGCTTGCGCGCCGTTCGCCGCGAGCGCCACTTCGTGGCCCATGCCGGTCAGCAAGTTCGCGAGGCCGGAAAGCGCATCGTCGTCGTCATCGGCTATGAGGATGCGCTTGCTCACGATGGCCTCACCGGGAACCGTAGATTTCGAGTTTCAACTTGTTCGAGCCCGCCTGCGCCGCCGTGATCTCGGTGCGCGCGCCGCGCGCGCCCACATAGAAATGCTGGCGCGCGGGCGAATTCTGGTCGTGCGTCGCGTCGGGCAGACACGATGCGATGTCCGCCGCGACGCCCTGCAGCGCGTCAGCGCTGGCGCCGCCGTGCGGCGTCCACGTGCATCGATAGTTCGTCTGCGATGCGGCGCACTTCGCGTCGTCGCCGTAAGGCAGCGCGACGGCGCGGCCATCGATCGCGGAGAGCGATGAAAAATTCGGCGCGGCAGCCACGATGCGCTTGAGCGCATCGCAGGGACTTGGCGTGTCGTCGGCGTGCGCGGAGGTCGTCGCCAGTACGCCGAAACAGAGCGCGAGAAGTGCGGCGCAACCGGGGCGTCGGACAAACAGATGCATGAGGCGCCTCCTTTTTAGCTGTTTTTCTGGGTTCGCCGCGAACCGGGACGAGCGCGACTATGCGCGCGCCCGCCGCGCATGTATGTTCGAAAGCGAATGAAGCACTGCAAGCGAAAGCAAGCCGTGCACCCGTTCATACAGACGTTTGAAGCGTCAATGGCGCACGAGCGCCATCATTGCGCCGAAGCCGACGAACACGCCGCCCGTCAAACGGTTGAACGCCCGCGCGACATTCGCGCTTTTCAGCTTGTCGCCGATGCGCGCGCCGAGACCCGCGTACACGGCGTACCAGCTCACTTCGATCACGGCGAAAGTCGAGACGAGCACGGCGAATTGCGGCAAGACCGGCCGGCTCGCGTCGATGAACTGCGGCAGCAGCGCCGCCGCGAAGAGGATCGCCTTCGGATTGCTGCTCGCGACGAGAAAGCCGTTGCGAAAGAGCGTGAAGCGTCGGGAAGAATGCGCGGCGCCGCTGTCGTCGCGAACATCGACGGCGCTCGCTTTCGCGCGCCAGCTCTTCACGCCCAGCCAGACGAGATATGCCGCGCCGATCAGACGCAGCGTATCGAAAAGACGCGGCCACGCTTCGAGAAACACGCCCAAGCCCGCCGCCGATACCGACAACATGATGACGAGCGCCGTGAGACAGCCGGACATGGTGGCCGTCGAACGTTTGAGGCCATGACGCGCGCCGTGCGTCATGACGAGCAGCATGTTGGGACCGGGAATCGCGGAAACGACAAAGACAGTGGCGACGAACAGCCACCAGAAATGCAGGCTCATTGCGGCGTGGCGGAGAAAAGAACGGGACTCGCATTATGCCGTCTGCCCGCGCCGATTCGGGCACAACGCCGCCTTTGCCACACCGCGTGAATGGAATCAGCCTCCGGCGCGACGGGCCGCGACCTGACCGAGCACGGCGAAGTCCTTCTCGCCGTCGCCGTGCGCGAGTGCATCGACGAGGTTGTCGCGTACGACGCTCGCCACGGGCAGCGGCACGTTCACGGCATCGCCGGCGGCGATCGCGAGACGCACGTCCTTCAGCCCGAGCCGCGCCTTGAAGAGCGCGGGCTCGTAACGGCGCTCCGCGATCATCTTCCCGTAGCCCTGATACACCGGACCCGGAAACAGCGAATTCGTGATGACGTCGAGCAGCGTCTGCGCTTCGATGCCGTGGCCGGTCACGAGCGCCGCAGCCTCGCCGAAGCTTTCGATCGCCGATGCGAGCATGAAATTCGCCGCGAGCTTGAGCACGTTCGCGTGCTGCGGTTCGCTGCCGACGCGCCAGGTTTTCTGGCCGATCGCATCGAGCACGGGCTGCACGCGGTCGATCGCATCGCTCGCGCCCGCCGCGAGAATGTTGAGCTTGCCCGCCGCCGCGACGTCCGGCCGCCCGAGCACCGGCGCGGCAACATACGCAACGCCGTGCTGCGCGTGAAGTTCGGTCAGCTCGACGGCCAGCGCCGCCGAAATCGTCGCCATGTTGACGTGCACGAGGCCCTTCGGTGCGTGCTTGAGCAAACCGCCATCGACGAGCACCGAGCGCAGCGCGTGGTCGTCGGCGAGCATGGAGAACGCGGCGTCGCCGGCGAACGCCTGCTCGGGCGTATCGACTACCGTCGCGCCCTGGTCCGCGAGCGCGCGTGTCTTGTCGCGCGAGCGGTTCCAGACGCGCACCGTGTGCCCCGCCTTGAGCGCGTTGCTCGCCATCGCGCCGCCCATTTCGCCCAGTCCAATGAATCCGATATCCATGCTCGCGTCCTCCTTTGCCTTGTTCGCCCGCCGCGCACGGGAAGGCGCGCGGCCCGAGCGCCAGTAGAGCATATCGAGGCGAAGCGCGCAGAGGCGCGCAATGCGATACTGGCTGCATGGTCAAGGCGCGCTTTCACTTCCATGGCGAACTGAACGATTTCCTTGCTCGACCCTTGCGCGGGCACGCGTTCGCTTGCGCGTGCGCGAAGTCTTCGTCGACCAAGCACATGATCGAAGCGCTCGGCGTGCCGCACACGGAAGTCGATCTGATCGTAAGTAACGGCCGCCCGGTCGGGTTCGACGCGCAGATCGAGACGGACGACGTCATCGAGGTCTATCCCGTCCATCGCGCACCCGCGGACATGGCGAACGGCGCGCCGCTGCTTCGGCCACCGCTGCGTGCGGCAGACCTGCGCTTCATCGCCGATGCGCACCTGGGCGGGCTCGCGCAACTGCTGCGGCTGGCGGGCTTCGACACCCGCTACGACAACAACTTCCCCGACGATGAAATCGAGCAGCTCGCGCACGACGAATCGCGCATCGTGCTCACGCGCGATCGTGAACTGCTCAAGCGCCGAACCGTGTTGCGCGGCTGCTATGTGCGCGCGCTGCAGGCCGACGAACAGTTCCGCGAAGTCTCAGAGCGCCTCGATCTCGTGCAGCACGTGCGCGCGTTCCGGCTTTGCCTGATGTGCAATGCGCCATTGCGTCCGGCCATGCCCGGCGAAATCGATGGCCGCGTGCCTGACGGCGTGCGCGAGCGGCATACACGCTTCGCCACCTGCGACGTATGTCGTCGCGTGTTCTGGGAAGGCTCGCACTGGCGGCGCATGCGAGCGCGAATCGACGCGCTGGCGGAAACGGGCCGCTAGCGCGGTCGTCGCGTTCCGTACAATACGGCCCCTGACCTCAATCCTCGCCCCTGGAGCATCGCGTGAACAAATTTCAACTGGAACAGACCAAGGCATTCAAACTGGCCAACGATCTGAAGCAAGGCGGCCGCGCACGCGCGGGCGCAGACGCGCAAAAAACCGATCGCCGCGAACAGCGCAAGCTCGATCAGGCGAAGGGCCTCGTGCCGTTCGCATGCAAGCTCGATGAAAAGCTCGCGAAGCAACTGAAAGAGCGCGCCGAGGCGCATGAAGGCGGGATGACGGAAGTGCTGGCGGAGTTGCTGGTGAAGGCGGGTCTGGAACGCTAAGGCCTCACACGCTCCCTTCCTTCTCGATCACCAGAATCCGCGCTTCGCCGACCGGTTCGGCGAAATGCTCATCGCCGGCTTGCGCGTGAAAGATGTCGCCCGCGCGCAGCGTCAGAACGCGCTCGCCTTCGCCGCCGCGCACGTGCATCCGCACTTCGCCCTGCATCACGGCGAACACTTCCTCACCGTCGTTCACGTGCCATTTGTACGGCTTGTCCGTCCAGTGCAGACGGCATGACGTGCCGTTCATCACGCAGATATCGAGCGCGCCCCAAGCGCGGTCGGCCGTAAATTTGCCACTTTCGATGACTTTCATTTGATGTCGCCTAGCGGGTGAAATCGCGCGCTTCATCGACGTCCGCGTGACGCGTCGCCGGAATGCACGCCACCGCGATCAACGAGAGCACGATCCCGCCCATCACGTAAAAGGTGGGCGCGAGTTGCGATCCCGTGACGCGAATGAGCCACGTCACGATGAACTGTCCGAAGCCGCCGAAGATCATGACCGCGATGTTGTACGCGAGTGAGAGCCCCGTCGAGCGCACGTGCGCTGGAAACAGCTCGGCGATGAGCGCGCCGAACGGCCCATAGTAGCCCGAGAGCGCGATCGACAGCACGGCCTGCACGATGACGAGCCGCATCACGCTCGGCTCCGCCGCGAGCCACGCGAAGAGCGGATAGATCACGATGAGCGCGATCGCGAGCGACCACAGCGAAAGCCCTTTGCGTCCGATGCGATCCGACCACGCGCCCGCGACCGGCGAAAGCACCGTCAAGAGCAGATTGCCGACGATCAACGCCGTGAACGACTGCCCGAACGGCAGCTTCAGTTGCTTGACGGCGAAGGTCGGCAGATAGGCGATCAGCACATACACGGTCACCGTCAGCGCGATCACCGAGCCGAGCCCGCACAGCACTTCGCGGCCATGCGTGCTGAACACTTCGCCGAGCGTGGCGCGGCGCGCGGTCTTCTTCGCGTGCAGGAACGCTTCGGTATCGGCCATGTTCCGGCGGATATACAAACCGATCGGCCCGATCACGAGACCGAAGATGAAGGGCACGCGCCAACCCCAGGCATCGAGCGCTTCGGGCGAAAGACCGCGCGAGATCGCCGCACCGACGATTGCGCCCAACAGCAGCGAAGCGGCCTGGCTCGCCATCTGGAAACTGCCGTAGAAGCCTCGCTTCGAGAACGGCGCCGCTTCGATCAGCAGCGCGGTCGAACTGCCGAACTCGCCGCCCGCGGAGAATCCCTGCAACAGCCGCGCGAACACGATGACGATCGGCGCGCCGATGCCGATCGCCGAATACGGCGGCGCTATCGCGAGCAGCAGGATGCCCAGCGTCATGAGCCCGATCACGAGCGTAAGCGCCGCCTTGCGCCCCGCGCGATCGGCATAGAGACCGAGAACGATGCCGCCGACCGGCCGCATCACGAACGCGACGCCGAAGGTCGCGGTGGTCAGAAGAATCGACGCGTATTCGCTGTCGCTCGGAAAGAACAAGCGGGCGATGACGACCGTCATGAAACCGAATACGGTGAAGTCGTACCACTCCAGCGCGTTGCCGATGACCGCCGCCGTCACGGCGCGCGCGTTCAGTCGTCTTCCTGGCATGCGATCCCCTGTGTGTGCATCGATCGGCGTTAGGTCTGTCCGCGCTCTGTTCGCGTCAATCTAAAGATGCGCACGCGCGGCTCTTTTTGCCTTGGCGAGTGTAAAGACGGTTTTTATCGCGATCAAGCGAATTGCGAACGAAGAAAAGCGCGCCGGGCCTTTCGGCCGGGCGCGCTTTTCGTGCGATGTCCTTTGCGCTTATGCCTTCTTCACATACGCGCTGCACCAGCCCTTCGATGCGACCTGCTTGTTGCTGAACATCGGGCACGGCGCGAAGGCGTCCGTCGGCTTGCCCTGATAGAACTGACAGTTGCCGCAGTCCTGCCCGGCGGCGTACTTCGCGAACTTGGCCTTGTCGACCTTGCTCGCGTCTTCCTTGTAGCCGAGTGCCTGCGCGGTGGGATCGCTCTCGGCGACTTTCGGCGCGTCGGCGGCGAAGGCTGCCCGGGAGCCGAGCGCGAACGTCGAGGCGACGCCTGCGCTGGTGATGAGAAACGCGCGACGTGATGTCTTCATGGTGACTCGCTCCATGTTGTATTGGGGGAATAGCGCCGTTCTTGGGCGACGGCGAAATCCGAGCATAACAACCTGCGAGCGACGCGACGACGCCAAATGTTAGAGATAAGGGACGGCGGAAAGTCGCATGTAAGCTAGCGCGCCATGTCCGCCACGCGCTCGGCGATCGCGAGCGATGCGGTCAATCCCGGCGATTCGATGCCGAACAGGTTCACGAGCCCCGGCACGCCGTGCGCCGACTTGCCCTGAATCACGAAATCCGCCGCGGCCTGACCCGGACCTGAGAGCTTCGGCCGGATGCCCGCGTAGGCGGGCTGCAATGCGTCGTCGGGCAGACCGGGCCAGTACGCGCGAATCGCGGCGTAGAAGGAATCGGCGCGGCGCGGATCGACATCGTAATTGAGCGCCTGCACCCATTCGACGTCCGGGCCGAACTTCGCCTGCCCGCCGAGATCGATCGTGAGATGCACGCCGAGGCCCGCTTCGTTGGGCATCGGATAAATCAGCCGCTCGAACGGCGCGCGTCCGCTCACGCTGAAGTAATTGCCCTTGGCGAAGTAGAGCGGCGGCACGTGGCGGTCGTCGAGGCCGCGAATACTGCGCGCGATCGCGTTCGCATGCAGTCCCGCGCTGTTGATCAGATACGACGCCCGGAAACGCGCGGGCGACTCGCCGCCCGTCTCGACGATGAAGCAGCCCTCGCGCGCATCGATGGAAGCGACCGGCGTATGGAACACGATGTTCGCGCCGTGATTCTCCGCCTGACCCTGTAGCGCGAGCATGTACTGATGACTGTCGACGATACCTGTCAGCGGCGACCACACCGCCTCGACGCATTGCAGTTGCGGCTCCATCTCCGCCGCCTGCGCCCCGCTGATGCGTTCCAGCCCCTTGACGCGATTCTCGATGCCCTTCTGCTGCAGCGCCGCCAGTTGCGGCACCTGATTGCGCGCGGTGGCGACGAGCAGCTTGCCGCATTGCCGGTGCGGCACGCCGTGCTCACGGCAGAACTCGTAGAGCATGTCGCGCCCGCGCAGGCACAACTCGGCCTTCTGCGATCCGCGCGGATAGTAGATGCCCGCGTGAATCACCTCGCTGTTGCGCGAACTCGTACCGATGCCGATGCCCTCGCCCGATTCCAGCACGATGACTTCGCGTCCGCGCATTGCCAGGGCGCGAGCGATCGCCAGTCCGACGACGCCCGCTCCGATTACTACGCACTCGATCCGATCCATGTCTTTTTTCCGCCGCAGATACACCCCAACTATTTTACGTTCGGGACTATTGCGGAATACACAACAAACGCACATCGATCCTACCGCTTTCCGGTGTAATTCAGAAAAAGGCAAGAATCTGGCCGCCAGATGTCAAAAATGACAGGTTTTGGCGGCCTTTTTGGCAAATTCGCGATCGAAGGTTTTTTAGAAACCGATCGCTTTCTTGCGCGAATTGCGGTCGAGCTGGATGTCGCGCGCCTCGATGTGATGCCTTTGGTCGATACGCGCGTTGCCGAACGCGTTGAGAATCGCGCGCCGGATGCCGCGCGGCGACGCCTGCGCGAGCGCATCGAGCGGCGCATCGCCGAGCGTTTCCGGGAAGCGCGCGCCCCAAGCGTGGGCATTGCGGATTTCGGCGTAAATCGACTGCGCAATGCGTCGCGCGCCGTCGCGATCCGGCGGCGGAATCTCGTAGACGTTCATGCGGTTCATGAGCGGCTCGGGAATCGCGCGCGCGTCGTTGGCCGTGGCGATCCACACGACATTGCCCGCGTTGATCGGCACTTCGGCGAATTCATCGATGAAAGTCTGCGCCGTGTCGTGTTCGAGCAGCGCGTAGAGCGCGCCGAGCGGATCGTATTGCGCGTCGCCGGTGGCCTTGTCGATTTCATCGACGGTGATCACGGGATTCGCATAGCTGCCGTTGACGAGCGCGTCGAAGACCTTGCCGGGCTTGGCATTGCGCCACTGCGACGACGCGCCCGACAGAATCCAGCCCGCCGTGAGCGAGCTCATCGCCACGTAATGACTGGACGTGCCGAGCAACCGCGCGAGCTGCTTCGCGAAATGCGTCTTACCGATGCCCGGCTCGCCGAGCAGCAGCATCGGCATGAGTTCGAGGCGATCCTCGGTTTCGAGGCACAGCGCGATCTGCTTGCGGATATCGGCGAGCGGCTCTTCGAAATTCGGCAGATCGGCGGCGAGATCGTCGACGGACGGCATGCGGTTCGGCTTCACGCAAAAGCGCAGATTGCCCACCTTGAGCATCTTTTCGTAGGTAGCGCGCAAGGCGTCGCTCGCGCCTTCGGACAGATCGTTGAGCGCGGATTCCACATCGTCGAGACTGTAGACCTTGCTGAACGACGCCACCGCCAGTTCCTGTTTGACCACGGCTGTCGTCATGTCACACCCCGTCATTTTTTATGGTCGACGAGTCCAGTGTATCGACGCCAAAACCGCGTGCAAGCGAGCAGTCGCACACGTGTGCTGCTAATCCGGACGCCCGTTTTCCCCGATAAAGCCACGATCGGCGCGCGCTAGTATCATCGTCGGGATCGAGACAGTGAGCGGGTTCGAAATCTGCTCTGCCCTCAGACGTGTATTTCAGCGGGCGGCTGAACCCGGCCCGCACCGTCATGTCACAAGGAAGTCGCCGAGGATCGCCGATCCGGCGGGCGCTATTCGAAGCGCGCCGCCATCCGAACAGTCCGCGCGCAGGAGTCGCTTTCAATGCATAAAACGATACGCACCGCTCTTTTGAATACCGCGCTCGTGACGCTCGCGTGTTTCGCCACGCTCGGCGCGTATGCGCAAACGACGGCATCGCAGCCGGTGACGTGGGAATTGCAGGTCGTGCGCGACGGCCAACAGATCGACTCGTTTTCCGGCACGACGAACGTCGGCCAGGCGCGCACGGATACGCATCACAACAAGGTGCAGAACCGCGTCGGCTGCGCGGATCAGCCCGCGGGCGATATCGACCTGCAACGCACGATCACCGTTTCGCCGACGCACGCCAGCGCCGACGACGTCACGCTCGCCATCGACGCGCAGGAAACCTTGCAGGAGGACAGCACGCGTGTGACGTCCTCCGGTTGCAAGCTGCCGCCGGTGCCGCGTCAGGTGAGCGGTTCGCATCCGGGCCTCGTGCTCAAGCCGGGCGAATGGGGGCAATGGCAGATCATCGACAGCAACCCGTCGCTCGCCTATCGGGTGCGCGCGAGCCTGGGTTCATCGACGGCGGCGCAATGACAACCGCGGTGACATAGCCTTCAAAGGCCGCCGCTCAAGACAAAGAACGCATGCGAAACCCAGAACATCTTCCGCCAGGTCCGTCCACTCGTTCGGCCACGCCGGATTTCACGGCGGTGAGCTGGAATCTGCACAAGGGACGATCGCCCCTCGGCCTGCGCGCGTGGACCGCGATGCAGCGGTGGGTTCAGACCACCAACGCGGACGTCTATTTTCTTCAGGAAGCGATGGCGCGGCGCATGCCGCAGCCCATGCTCGCAAGCGGCTTCGGCAAGCCGCTCAATGCGCCGCTCGACGATGTCTGGCATTGCCAGGCGACCGAGATCGCTACCGCGCTCGAATTGCAGATCGCGCTCGGCCCGAACGTGTTCAAGCCATCGTGGCGGCACGGCAACGCGATTCTTTCGCCGCATCCGCTCGATCTTTCCGGGCGCTGGGACATCTCGGCGCACCGCTTCGAAAAGCGCGGGTTGCTGGTCGCACGCGCGACGTTCGCCGGGCAGTCGATCACGCTGCTGTGCGCGCATCTCGCGCTGACGCGTCAGGCGCGGCTGCGTCAAATGAACTGGATCGCGCACTGGATCGCGAAGGAAGCGCCGGAAGGTCCGCTCGTGCTCGCGGGCGATTTCAACGACTGGCGCAACGACTCCGTGCCGCTCTTCGGCGAGCTTGGCATGCACGAAGTCGCGACGATGCTCGGCGAATCGGGCCGCACGTTTCCGGCGTTTTCGCCCGCGCTCGCGCTCGACAAGATGTTCGTGCGCGGCCTGAAGCCGGTCGAATGGCTCATCCCGACGCAGGACACGGCGTGGCTCTCGGATCACCTGCCGTATATGGCGCGGCTGCGCGTGGAATAGAAAAGCGCTTACGCTCGCGGTCGGGCGAGCAGCGCTTCCAGATCGGTGACGTCGACAGGCTTCGTCAGATGATGATCGAAGCCCGCGTCGAGCGCGCTCTGACGGTCGGCTTCGCTGCCCCAGCCGGTCAACGCGAGCAGCAACACACTTCTGGTCGCCTCGCGCTTTCTCATTTCGCGCGCGACATCGAAGCCGCTCATGCCCGGCAAGCCGATATCGAGCACGACCACATCCGGTTTGAAATCGTCGATCGATGCGAGCGCGCGCGGGCCGTCATGCTCGGTGCGCACTTCGTGGCCGAGCGCTTCGAGCAGCATCGACATGGCAAGCGCCGCGTCGTCGCTGTCGTCGACGAGCAGAATGCGGCGGCCCGGCGCCGCGCCGCCGCTTGCTTCGGCGGTGATGTTCATGTGATTCCCCGTGAGTCGTCGCCGCGCGAAAACCGGTGTTCCGGCCCTCGCCCGACTTTTTTGAGATGGTTTCGGGAAATGTAGCACAGCGTGTTTGCGTGCCGGAAAATGAGCCAGCAATCACGGTGCGCGACGGCTCTGCTATCGTGAATGCTTCATCCGCTGCCGTCCCGCAACACAGCCATGTTCGATCTCTTCGACGACATTCCCACGCCCGACATCGTGTGGCATCCGGACTGGATCGATGCCGACGAAGGCTCCGATCTGATGGGCGCGCTGATCGCGGAAGTCGGCTGGCAGCAGGACACGATGACGACGCCCGGCGGCCGCGTGCCGCTGCCGCGCCTGACGGCGTGGCAAGGCGAGCCGGACGCGGTCTATGTCTATTCGGGCATCCGCAACGTGCCGCAGCCGTGGACGCCCGCCGTCGCGCTTCTGCGCGAGCGCGCCGAAACCGCGTGCGGTGCGCGCTTCAACAGCGTGCTGCTGAACCGCTACCGCGGCGGCCTCGACAGCATGGGCTGGCACGCCGACAAGGAACGCGAACTCGGCCCGGAACCGGTGATCGCATCGGTGAGTCTGGGCGCGACGCGCACTTTCGAATTCCGTCACGCGCGCACGCATGCCACGCACACGCTGGCGCTCACGCACGGCAGCCTGCTCGTGATGCGCGGACGCACGCAGCAGGAATGGGTGCATCGCGTGCCGAAGGAGCCGGGCGCGCGCGGCGAACGCATCAATCTCACCTTCCGCTGGGTCGATGCGTCGAAGCGCAAGTGAAGCCGCCTACGGACGTTTGGCGACGAAATCGATCTCGACGAGCGCATCGCGCGCAAGCCCCGTCACGCCGATGCACGTGCGCGCCGGCAGCGGCTTCGGCAGAAAGTACGAGCGATACACGGCGTTCATCGCGTCGTAATCGCGCTTGAATTCGGTCAGGAAGATGCGCACGCTGACCACGTTGTCGAGCGTCAGCCCCACGCCGTTCAGCACGAGACTCAGGTTGTCCATCACGCGACGCGTCTGCGCCGCGACGCCTTCGGGCAGCGGCGCGGCATCGTCGTTCGGATCGGTCGGCATCTGGCCGGTGAGGAACACCCAGCCGTCCGCTTCGGCCGCATGCGAGAAAGGGCCGACGGGCGTCGGCGCGGCATCGACCATCGTGAATTTGGGCAGTTGGCTCACTTCGTCTCCTCGCTTTTTGCTTTCGCATCGTCCACGTTAGCGCGCCAAAATTGCGCGCGTGTTTCCGCCCGTGCGAAGATGATGCGGCTTACGGTTACCTTCTCGCACCGATGCTTCCCTACCCTCTTCTCGTCGACGCCGTGTTGCGCATGCTGAGCGCGATGCTGATCGGCTGCATCATCGGCATCGACCGCGATCTGCACGGCAAGCCGACCGGCATGAAGACGCTCGGGCTCGTGTCGCTCGGTGCGTGCATCGCGACGATGTGCGCGCAAGGTTTCTCGATGACGCCCTCCGACGACACGGGCGTCTCCCGCGCCGTGCAGGGCATCGTGACCGGCGTCGGCTTTCTCGGCGCGGGCGTGATCCTGCAGAATCCGCGCGAGAACCGCGTGCGCGGGCTGACCACGGCGGCGTCGATCTGGGTGACGGCGGCCGTCGGCATCGTGTGCGGGCTGGGCGTGTGGAGCGTCGCGTTCATCGCGATGATCCTGATGATCGCGCTGATGACGATCGGGCGCGTCGTCGAGAAGCGTCTTCTGCGACGCTGGATGAGCAAGCCGGAAGACGAGCGCCAGAAGTACGGCGACGTCGAAGAGGTTTAAGCGAGCGCGTCCGCGACGGGCGCCTTCACGCGATTGCGGCCCGCGACCTTCGCGGCATAGAGCAGGCCGTCGGCGCGCGCCATCAGCGACGCGAGCGGCTCGCGCCCGTCCCACGCCGCGATGCCCGCGCTGAAGGTGTAATGCAGCACGCCGCCGGGTACGTCGCAGGGCGTCGCCTCGACCGTCTTGCGCAGACGCTCGACGAGCGCGGTGACATCCTCGATACGCTCCGCCGTGCAGAACAGGCAAAACTCCTCGCCGCCGATGCGCCCGAACGCATCGTCATCGCGAATGCGCGCTCGCACGATCGACGCGAAATGGCGCAGCACTTCGTCGCCCGCCGCGTGACCGTAGCGGTCGTTGACGCTCTTGAAATGATCGACATCGACGACGGCGACATACTCGCGGCCGCGCTTCTGTCCGGCGCGCGCGAGACGCTCGGCCGCCGTGGCCAGAAATGCTTTTCTCGACAGCGCGCCGGTGAGATCGTCGAAGCGCGCGAGCCGTTCGAGCCGCTGCGCGAGCCGGTCGTGCGCCATCATCACGAGGCCGATGCACAGCGACGGCAACACCAGAATGCCGAGCGCGAGAAACGTGATCTGCATCGGCCCGGGCTGCAGCAGCGCGGCCTGCGCGGGCGGATTCACGGCGTAGATCGCGCCGCGCACCGTGTGGCCGAACGCGCCGAGCGCGGCCGCGCCGACGACGAACAAATAGTTGTAGCGCGGCCGGTCTTTCGGGCGCGCCAGCAGCACGCGGCCGGCGATCGCGAGACAGCAGGCGGCATGAAACGCCGACACGATCACCACGCGCACGTGCACATCCGGCACGACATAGGTGAAGTACGCGATGCCCGCCATCACGCCGAGCCACATGATCCAGCCGGTCCAGCGCTGGGCGTGACGCATGCGCACCTCGAAGAAATCGTTGCAGCCTTCGTAGATGAGCAGGATCGTCGCGGCGAGCAACTGGTTCGCCACGACGATGCCGAGCCACGCGGGCGCGACGTTCTGCGCGGCGAAGAGCACGAGCGAACCGATTGCGAGCACATTCGCGAGAAGCCAGCGCCGCACGCCCGCGATCGCATGCGAGAGCAGCGAAATCAGCACCAGTATCGAGAGGATGCTCGATAGCGCGGTGACGACGAGGATGCTGACGGGACTGAACATCGCTGAAAGTGACGGGATATCGCTCGTGCTGAAGGAAGACGGCGTTTCGCGCAAAGGGATCGCGGCGAAAGAAGCACGAGTATCCGATATCGCTCACGTATTTACGGCACGATCGGGCGCACCTTGAACGGTCCGGCGTGCGGCATGCGGTCGCGCATCGAACGCAAAAACGCGGCGCAGCCTTTCGGCCCGCCGCGTTCGATTACGCGATTTCACGCGTTTTACCACCCGTGACGGTCGCGCCAGCGCTCCTCGCGGCGCATCTCGTGATGCCAGCGGCGCTCGCGCCATTCGTGACGGCGCCATTCGCGCTCGCGCCAGTCATCGCGACGGTAGCCGTAACCATCGCCATATCCGTAATAGCCGACCGGCACCGCGGGCTGCGCGTACACCGGCACGCCGACGCCCACCGCGACATCGACATGTGCATTCGCCGATGCCGACATTGCCAGTGCCACGATCCCCGCCAGCCCGATAGCCGTTCCAAGAAGTTTCTTCTTCATGTCGCTTTCTCCTTGCACCGAGTGCTCTGTGAGTCAGTGCAGTCTAAAAAGCGATGCCGGATACAGGTGCAACGGGTTTGCCAGAAAGGTAACGTCAGGTAACGGTCAGCCAGAGCGAATGTGCTTTACCGCACGCGCTTGCCGGATGCATCGATGACGACTTCGCCGTCCTCTTTCGTGAACGGTCCTTTCTGCGCCTCGGGCAGGATGTCGAGCACGAGCTCCGACGGACGGCACAGCCGCGCGCCCTTCGGCGTTTCGACGAACGGCCGGTTGATGAGGATCGGATGCGCGAGCATCGCGTCGATGAGCTGATCGTCGGTGAGGCTCGGATCGTCGAGGCCGAGTTCGGCATACGGCGTGCCCTTCTCGCGCAACGCTTCGCGCACGGAAAGCCCCGCGCGGGCGATCAGCGCGACGAGCGATTCGCGGCTCGGCGGATGCGTCAGGTACTCGATCACCGTCGGCTCGATTCCCGCGTTGCGGATCAGTTCGAGCGTGTTGCGCGAGGTTCCACACTTCGGATTGTGGTAGATGGTGACGGTCATTGTCGCGATGTCCCTGCGTTCGTGAGTAAGCGTGATGCACGGCTCGCATTCTAGAACCGAAGCCGCGATGACGCGACCGACAGCCTCATGTCACGCGCGCGACCGTGTCGGGGATGCAAGATCAATTGTGCTGTTCATTCGGACATCCACGGCCTATAACGAAGTGTGCAGCGCGGCATGCGTCTTCTGCGGACCTGCGGGTCCCCTTTCGCCGGCAAGCGCACCGGCGCTCCGTCTGCATAGCATCGGCGAGATGCCGTGCGTGAATCGCACATCAAAAAGTTCGGGAACCGGCCACGGCAAACGCAGCCTCGCCGTGAACCGGCGCCGATGACCGTCCGGCCCGCGCGCCACGCATGGCACATGCAGCACACGTGGCACGTTCCGTGCGGTCCAACGTTCCGAATCAGCGAAAAGCGTTACGCGTCAATCACGCGAGCGCGCCTTCCGATCAAGGAGTCGACATGAAATCTCGTATCGCCATGGCGGTGCTCGCCGCCTCGTTACTCGCTACTGCCGGCATCGCTTCGGCCCAGCAGACCTACTATCGCACCGCACAGGTCCCAGGACAGGCCACCGCCGATACCTGGACCGATCCCGGCGCGCCTCAGCAAAGCGCGATGCAACAGGACCAATCGACCGACATGTCGTACGGCGGCGCGCCGATGACACGCGGCGCGGCGGGCGCCACGACGATGAACACGATGGACAGCGCAGCATCCAAACCCTGCACGCGCGGGCCGCAGTGCAACATCTTCTTCGGCAACTGAGCGCGCAACGAAGCCAGTTCAACTGCGTTAGCATGAGTGCGTGACCCGGCGCGTCCGTTCGAAACGAGCGGGCGCGCATTCCCTTTTCCTACGGAACGGCCATCATGCACCGCGACGAATTTCTCGCACTTCTTGCCAGCGAAGGCTTTCGCGAAGTCGTCACCGTGACGCGCGAGCCGAACGGTTCGATGGACGCTCATGCGCATCCGTTCGAAGCCAAGGCGCTGATTCTCGAAGGCGATCTCACCATCCGCATCGGCGCCGACGCGAACACGTATCGCCCGGGCGACATCTTCCATCTCGCGACGAACATCGAGCACTCGGAGCAGTACGGTCCCGAGGGCGTCAGCTATCTCGTCGGCCGCAAATAAGCGCATTCATGGCTACATCGAAGAGCAAGACCGCGCGTATCCGCGTGGGCATCGGCGGATGGACGTTCGAGCCGTGGCGCGGCACGTTTTATCCCGAAGGCCTCGCGCAAAAGCGCGAACTCGAACACGCGAGCCGCGCGCTCACGAGCATCGAGGTGAACGGCACGTTCTACGGGTCGCAAAAACCCGCGACGTTCATCAAATGGCGCGACGAAACACCCGACGATTTCGTGTTCTCGCTCAAGGCGCCGCGCTACGCGACGAATCGCCGTGTGCTCGCCGAAGCCGGCGACACGATCGAGCGTTTTTTCGGCAGCGGCGTGCTCGAACTGAAGGACAAGCTCGGCCCGATCAACTGGCAATTCGCGACGACCAAGAAGTTCGATCCCGACGATTTCGAGCGCTTTCTGGAACTGCTGCCCGCGAAAGCCGAGGGGCGCGCGATTCGTCACGCGATCGAAGTCCGGCACGAGAGTTTTTGCGATCCGGCGTTTATCGCTCTCGCGCGAAAGTATCGCGTCGCGGTGGTGATCGCGGGGGATTCGAAGTATCCGCAAATCGCGGACGTGACCGCGCCTTTCGTCTATGCGCGCATCATGGGCACGACGGAAAAGCAGGCGAAGGGCTATGCGAAAGCGGCGCTCGATGGATGGACCGAGCGCGCGAAAACGTGGGCCGCAGGCGGCTCGCCGGACGACTTGCAGACCTTCGGCAAGCCCGCGCCGAAAGCGGCGTCCCGCGATGTGTTTCTCTACGTCATCAGCGGCTTCAAGGAGCGCAATCCCGCCGCGGCGATCGCGCTCATCGACCGGTTGAAGAAATAGGCGCGCCTCAGCGCACGAGGCAAGGCTTCTTGTTGTCGAACTTCCAGTTCGGGATCAGATACTGCATCGCGACGCCGTCATCGCGCGCGCCGAGGCCGTGCTGCTGATAGAGCGCGTGCGCCTTCTCCACTTCGTCCATATCCAGCTCGACGCCCAGACCCGGCACTTCCGGCACCTTCACCTTGCCGCCGACGATCTGCAGCGGATCGCGCGTCAGACGCTGGCCGTCCTGCCAGATCCAGTGCGTATCGATCGCCGTGATCTTGCCGGGCGCGGCAGCGGCGACGTGCGTGAACATCGCGAGCGACACGTCGAAGTGATTGTTCGAGTGCGAGCCCCACGTGAGGCCCCAGTCGTTGCACATCTGCGCGACGCGCACCGAGCCTTGCATCGTCCAGAAATGCGGATCGGCGAGCGGAATGTCGACCGATTGCAACTGGATCGCGTGGCCCATCTGACGCCAGTCGGTCGCGATCATGTTGGTCGCCGTCGGCAGGCCGGTCGCGCGGCGGAACTCGGCCATCACTTCGCGGCCCGAATAGCCGTTTTCCGCGCCGCACGGATCTTCCGCGTAGGCCAGCACGTCGTGTTTGTCGCGGCACAGGCGGATCGCTTCGGCGAGCGACCATGCGCCGTTCGGATCGAGCGTCACGCGCGCTTCGGGGAAACGCTCGGCGAGCGCGGTGGCCGCTTCCATTTCCGCGTCGCCGGCGAGCACGCCGCCTTTCAGCTTGAAGTCGTTGAAACCGTAGCGCGCCTTCGCCGCTTCCGCGAGACGCACGACCGCTTCCGGCGTCAGCGCGACTTCGGTGCGCAGGCGCTCCCAGTCGTCGCGGCCATCCGCGCCGGACGCGTATTGCAGATCCGTCTTGTTGCGATCGCCGATATAGAACAGATAGCCGAGCATTTCAACTTCATCGCGCTGCTGACCTTCGCCGAGCAGCGCCGCGACAGGCACGCCCAGATGCTGGCCGAGCAAATCGAGCAGCGCGGCTTCGAGCGCCGTGACCGCGTGAATGGTCGTGCGCAGATCGAAGGTTTGCAGGCCGCGGCCGCCCGCGTCGCGATCGGCGAACGCCTTGCGCACCTGGTTGAGCACGGCCTGCATGTTGCCGATCGACTGGCCGACCACGTAGGCGCGCGCATCGTCGATCGTCTTGCGGATATTTTCGCCGCCCGGCACTTCACCGACGCCCGTGTTACCTGCGCTGTCCTTCAGGATCACGATGTTGCGCGTGAAGAACGGGCCGTGCGCGCCGGAGAGATTCATGAGCATGCTGTCGCGGCCAGCAACGGGCACGACGCGCAGTTCAGTGACTTTCGGAGTGGAATTGGCTTTCGTGGACATGAGCGTGATCCTGTGAGTTGAGCGAGTGATGTCAGTGCGCGCCGCGATGGATCGCGTGCCCGTCCTGCGAGTGGTCGGAGCGGCGATTGCGCGTGAGGAAGGCTGCGGCAGCCGCGATCAGCGACGCGAATCCGAGCGCGTACAAGCCGCCCGACACCGAACCCGTATGTTGTTGAAGATAGCCGAAAGTCGCGGGAGCGAAGAAGCCGCCGAGATTGCCCACCGAGTTGATGAGAGCGATCACGCCGGCCGCGACGCGCGCATCGAGGTAGCCCTGCGGAATCGGCCAGAACAGCGACGCCGCCGCCTTGAAGCCGATCGCCGAGAAGCAGATCGCGACGAACGAGAGCACCGCGTTGCCCGTCGTCGATGCGAACAGGCCGCACGCCGCGATCACGAGCGCCACGGCGAGCCACGCCTGCTGGAAGCGCCAGCGCGCGGAGAGCAGCGCGAAGCAGTACATCGCGACCATCGCGATCATCCACGGCACCGCGTTGAACAGGCCGACCTGGAAGTCGGTGAGGCCGCCCATCTTGCGGATGATCGTCGGCAGCCAGAAGGTCGCCGCGTAGATCGTTAGCTGGATCGCGAAGTACAGGAAGCAGAACAGCACGATCTGCGGATCTTTCAGCAGTCTGATCGCGGAGACGTGCGCGCTGCCGCTCGCGGCTTCGCGCTCGGCTTGTTCCGTCGTGATCGCGTGTTGCAGTCCGCGTTGTTCGCCGGAGGTCAGCCAGTGCGCATCGCTGATGCGCGATTTCAGCAGCATCCAGCTTGCGCCGCACAGCAAGACGGAGAAGCCGCCTTCGATCAGGAACATCCACTGCCAGCCGTGCAGGCCGAAACCGCTGATCGACAGCAGACTGCCGGTAATCGGACCCGACAGCACCGATGCGAACGCCGAGCCGCCGAGGAAAATGGCGACCGCCTTGCCGCGCTCCTTCTGCGGCAGCCATTGCGTGAAGTAGTAGACGACGCCCGGAAAGAAGCCCGCTTCCGCGATGCCCAGCAGAAAGCGCAGCACGTAGAACGACGTGTCGTTCCAGACGAAGGCCATCGCCGCCGCGACGATGCCCCACGTCCCCATGATCCGCGTGAGCCACGCACGCGCGCCGTACTTCTGCATCAGCACGTTCGACGGCACTTCGAAAAGCGCATAACCGACGAAGAACAAGCCGCTGCCGAGACCGTACGCCGCCGCGCCGATGCCGAGATCGGCCTGCATGTGCGAGTTCACGAAACCGACGTTCACGCGATCGATGTAGTTCGCGATGAACATGATGAGGAACAAGGGCAACACGTGGCGTTTGACCTTGGAGCTGGCCGATTCGAGCAGGTCGGCGGTTGGTGCGGCAAGAGGTGGATTCAAAACGTCTCCCGGGCCAATGATGTGGTACGTCGTCTGATGACATTCTATGACTACCCGCCGCGCCTGCCAATTGCGCGTTTACCCGTTTCCTATTTCGCCTTTATTGGCGGGCTTTTACGGTTGAACACTTGTTATGAAGCCCGTCGTGCGGAGATTCGACTTAAGAGGTCTGATGACTAGTAGTGCGTAACCGTGGGGCCAGAGTTCCGACTGCTATGAACGCAAAAAGGCGCACGCGGACATCGATCTCGCGTGGGCGTAAGGAGCGTTACGGGAAAAGTTTGACGGCTTCGCGATCGGGCATTTCGCGCCAATCGGGAAGCGTTGATACGATGCTGCCGGCGCAGGGCCGGCAGCACCAAAGTTGCGGAAGAGCTTACTTCGCTTTCTGGCCGATCTCGTGATTGGCCATGATTTCGAGCGCGCGCACCATGCCCGAGTGATCCCACGCCTTGCCGCCGTGCGCCGCGCACGCGTTGAAAAGCTGCATGCAGTTCGACGTGTTCGGCAGCGCGACGCCGAGCGCCTGAGCGGTCGCGAGCGCCAGATTCAAGTCCTTCTGATGCAGCTCGATGCGAAAGCCCGGATTGAAGGTGCGCTTCGTCATGCGCTCGCCGTGCACTTCGAGAATGCGCGACGACGCGAACCCGCCCATCAGCGCGGTGCGAACCTTTTCGGCATCGACGCCCGCTTTCGACGCGAGCAGCAATGCCTCGCCGACCGCCTCGATGGTCGCCGCGACGATCACCTGATTCGCGACCTTGCAGACCTGCCCCGCGCCGACTTCGCCGATCAGGGAGATGTTCTTGCCCATCATGTCGAAGAGCGGCTTGACCTTGTCGAAGGTAGCCTGCGCGCCGCCGACCATGATCGTGAGCGACGCGGCCTTCGCGCCGACTTCGCCGCCGGACACGGGCGCATCGAGATAATCGGCGCCCTTCTCGCGCACTTTCGCGGCGAACTCGCGCGTGGCGATCGGCGAAATCGAGCTCATGTCGACGACGATCTGACCGCTCTTCAGCTTGCTCGCGACGCCGTTCTCGCCGAACAGCACGCGCTCGACGTCCGGCGTGTCCGGCACCATCACGAAGATCACATCCGCCTTCTCGGCGACGGCGGCGGGCGAATCGCATGCCGTGGCGCCCGCGCCGGTGAGATCGGCGCTCACGCCGCTACGCGTGAATGCCGCGAGCTGGACGCCGTTCTTGAGAAGATTGGCCGCCATGGGATTGCCCATGATGCCCAGTCCGATGAAGCCTGCCTTTTGCATGTATCGCTCCTTGATGTCGATTTTCGGTGTCGGTCCGGTCGAGGATAGCGCTTACCGCGCTCACGCCGGGATGAAGTGTTTCCTGACGGCCTGTGCCGCGTTCCTGAGCATGCCGAGGTCCGCGCACACGGCGACGAGCGTGCAGCCCATCGCGAGATAGCGCTCGGCGTCCTCCTGCACGGGCGCGAGGATGCCGCTCGGCTTGCCCGCCGCGTGCGCGCGCTCGAACACGTGTGCGATGGCCGCCTGCACGTCCGGATGGTTTGCGTTACCGAGGTGACCATACGCCGCCGCGAGATCCGACGGGCCGACGAACAGCGCATCGACGCCTTCGACCGCGATGATCTCGTCGATTGCTTCGACCGCCGCGCGGCTTTCGATCTGCACCGCAACGCTGATGTTGTCGTTCGCCACCTGGAAGTAGTTCGAAACCGTGCCGTAGCGATTGCCGCGATGCCCAACCGACACGCCGCGGATGCCCAGAGGAGGATAACGCGTCGCGGCGACGGCGCGCTCGGCCTGCGCGGCGTTGTCGACGAACGGGATCAGGAAATTCACGAAGCCCGCGTCGAGCAGCTTCTTGATCGCGATCGGATCGTTCGCCTGCGGGCGCACGACGGGCGCGCTCGGGCTGTCCTTCAGCGCCATCAACTGCGGGATGAGCGTGAGCGCGTCATTCGGCGCGTGCTCGGCGTCGAGCAGCATCCAGTCGAAACCGACCACGCCGACGAGCTCGGTGACGATCGGGCTCGCAAGCGACATCCAGCAGCCGATCAGCTTCTTGCGTTCGCGTAGCGACGTTCGGAATGAGTTGGGCAGCGGTTGATACGGTGACGAAGACGGCATGATGCCTCCCTGTGAAGACGGCGATCTGATTGGAAAGCGGCGCGTCCGAGAGCGTTATGTCATCAGACGTCTTAACACAGAGTACCGCTATTTTCAGGTTACACGACAGCGGCGTTAACCCTTATTTCCTTGTATTTCAGGCACTTTGCCGAGGGTTTCCATTCTTCTACTTATACGATGTCTTATTTCTAGGATGAATCATCGTTTGCAGATGGCCGAATTGACGGGAACGTCCGCTGGCGGGAAGATGTGTTGTCGGACATCCGTAAGCGCCGTCGCGCCTTGCCAGCCCGAGCTTTTATCCTAGGCGAAGCGAAGACGTCCGACAACGAAGCAGCATCGACCTTCACAGAATCACACTCAGACAGCAGTGAATACCCATGGCCAGTCTCACCGGAAAAGTCGTCGCAAGTTTGTTCGAGGATATCGAACGCGGTGTCCTCCGTCCCGGCGACAAGATCCCGACCGAAGTCGCGCTGATGAAACAGTTATCGGTCAGCCGTTCGGTCGTGCGCGAAGCGGTATCGCGCCTGCAGGCGGCGAATGTGGTCGAAACGCGTCATGGCGTCGGCACGTTCATTCGGGCGCCCGAGGATCGCGAAGCGGTGCGTTTGCCGGACGCGGATCTGTCCAGCCTTCTCGACATCATGGCGATCATCGAATTTCGCATCGACCTGGAAGGCGCGGCCGCTGCGCTCGCCGCCCGACGTCGCACGGATGCGCATCTGAAGCTGATTGCCTCGGCGCTCAAACGTTTCGAGGAACAACTGGCGAGCGGAAGCACGGATGTGCTGGAGCACGACGTCGAGTTTCACTTGCAGATCGCGCGGGCGAGCGGCAATCGCTATTTTTATGATGTACTGAGTCAGATGGGACGCGGCGTCAGTCCGCGGACGAGACTCGGTAAAGCGGAGATTGCGGAGCTGGATCAGATCGAGCGCTTGCGCAACGTGCTCGGCGAGCACAAGGCGATCTATCAGGCGATCCTGCGTCAGGATCCGGAAGATGCGCGTGCCGCCATGCGCATGCATTTGAGCAACAGCCGGGAGCGGTTGAGACAGGTGCATTCGGCGGCGGCTTGAGCGCTGCGGTTTTGAGCAATGCAGACACGTTCCTTAAGTAAACAAAAGAGTTCGTATGTATACGTGGTAGTAGTTAACAAGGGCATCGCGAATCGGTGGATAACTTCCGATGCGCGTTTTACATCAGATGTTTACCGAATCAAGAAGTCCGGTATTGCGTATCCGGTTTCGGATTGAACTTTGGACAACTTTCGCGCCGCGGCGGTAGGCGGCGAGTTGTTCAGAAATGGCCAACAGTTAACGCGGTGAGGTGCCAACAAGGTTGTCCACAGGCGCGCTTTCGTGTCGATGTTTTCGTGCGCCGTCGAATCAAATAAAAAGCGCCTCCGAAGAGGCGCTTTTCTCAAGCGTCAGACTAGCCGCAGCCCTTCACTCGACCGTAACCGACTTCGCCAAATTCCGCGGCTTATCAACATCCGTCCCACGCGCACAAGCCGTGTGATACGCCAGCAACTGCAGCGGCACCACATGCAGAATCGGCGACAGCGCCCCATAGTGCTCCGGCATGCGGATCACATGGATACCGTCCTCGCTGACGATGCGCGTATCCGCATCCGCGAACACGTAAAGCTCACCGCCGCGCGCACGCACTTCCTGCATGTTCGACTTCAGCTTTTCGAGCAGCGTGTCGTTCGGTGCGACCGTCACAACCGGCATCGCTTCAGTGACGAGCGCGAGCGGCCCGTGCTTCAGTTCACCCGCCGGATACGCTTCCGCGTGGATGTACGAGATTTCCTTCAGCTTCAATGCGCCTTCGAGCGCGATCGGATAGTGCAGCCCGCGACCGAGGAACAACGCATTCTCCTTGCGCGCGAATTCCTCCGACCACGCGATGATCTGCGGCTCCAGCGCGAGCACGCTGTTCAGCGCCGCCGGCAAGTGCCGCAGTTGCGTGAAATACGCCGCTTCCTGCTTCGCGTTCACATGACCGCGCATCTTCGCGAGCGTCACCGCGAGCACGAACAATCCGACGAGCTGCGTCGTGAATGCCTTCGTCGATGCCACGCCGATCTCCGTGCCCGCGTGCGTCAGGAACGCGAACTCGGTCTGGCGCACCATCGCACTCGTCGCGACGTTGCACACGGCGAGCGTGTGCTTGTGGCCGAGCGACTGCGCGTGCTTGAGCGCGGCGAGCGTGTCGGCAGTTTCGCCCGATTGCGAGATCGTGACGACCAGCGCCTTCGGATTCGGCACCGACTCGCGATAGCGATACTCGCTCGCGATCTCGACCTGCGTCGGAATCTTGGCGATCGATTCGAGCCAGTACTTCGCCGTCAGACCCGAGTAGTAGCTCGTGCCGCACGCGAGGATCAGCAGGCTGTCGACGCCCGCGAACGCGTCGCGCGCGCCTTCGCCGAAGAGGCTCGGATCGAACTGATCGGCTTGCGGGATCGTGTCGGTGATCGCGCGCGGCTGCTCGAAGATTTCCTTCTGCATAAAGTGGCGATACGGCCCGAGTTCCACCGCGCCGCCATACGCCGTCACCACGCGCACTTCGCGCTCGGCGGGCACGCCTTCACGATCGACGATCTTCACGCCGTCGAGCCCGATCTCCACGACATCGCCTTCTTCCAGGAACGCGAAGCGATCCGTGCTGCCGGCGAGCGCGAGCGCATCCGACGCGAGGAAGTTCTCGCCTTCGCCCACACCGACGACGAGCGGCGAACCCTGGCGCGCGCCCACGACCGTGTGCGGCTGATTCCGGTGCATCACGGCGATCGCATACGCGCCGTGCAGTTGCTTCACGGCCTCGCGCACGGTCTGGAACAGGTCGCCGCGATACATGCTGTGAATCAGATGCGCGATGACTTCCGTATCCGTCTGCGATACGAACTCGTAGCCCTTGCCCCTGAGCATCTCGCGCAGCGACTCGTAGTTCTCGATGATGCCGTTGTGCACGAGCGCGACGGTATCGCGCGAGAAGATCGGGTGCGCGTTGTCGGTGACGGGTGCGCCGTGCGTCGCCCAGCGCGTGTGGGCGATGCCCGTCATGCCGCCGAGATTCGTATCGCGCACTTGCGCGTCGAGATCGGACACACGCGCGACGCTGCGCGCGCGGCGCGGCTCGCCGTTGCTCAGAACGGCCACGCCGCACGAGTCGTAGCCGCGATACTCGAGGCGGCGTAGACCTTCAACCAGCACCGAGACGATGTTACGTTGCGCTACCGCGCCGACAATTCCGCACATGGACGTTCATCCTTTGAAACTTGCATTCGAAAGCGCGGTGCTTAAGGCGCCGCGCGCGTTGGGCTGAGTCTTCTCGACAGCCTTACGACTTCTTCTTCACCGGGCGCTTGTAGCCCGCCTTGCTCACCTGCGTCTTCTCGTTCAAGACCAGCTCGCCTTCACCGACATCCTTCCACACCGTCGTGCCCGCCGCGATCGTCACGCCGCGGCCCACGCGCACCGGCGCGACCAGTTGCGTATCCGAGCCGACGAACACGTCGTCGTCGATTACCGTGCGATGCTTGTTCGCGCCGTCGTAATTGCACGTGATGGTGCCCGCGCCGATGTTCACGCGCGCACCGATATCCGAATCGCCGATGTAGCTGAGATGGTTCGCCTTAGAGCCGTGCCCGAGCACCGCGTTCTTCACCTCGACGAAATTGCCGACGTGCGCTTCGTCAGCGAGCTTCGCGCCCGGACGCAGCCGCGCATACGGCCCGAGCACGACGTTCGCGCCGGTCGTGCCGCCTTCGATATGCGTGTACGCATCCACACGCGTGCCCGCGCCGATCACGGCATCGCGGAGCACGCAGTTCGGGCCGATCGTCACGTTGTCCGCAAGCGTCACGCGCCCTTCGAACACGCAGTTCACGTCGATCGACACATCCGCGCCGCATTCGAGCGTGCCGCGCACGTCGATGCGCGCCGGGTCCATCAGCGTCACGCCCGCGTCGAGCAGCGCATTCGCCACGTTGCGCTGATGGATGCGCTCCAGTTCCGCGAGCTGAATCTTGCTGTTCACGCCGAGCGTTTCCCATTCGGCGTCCGGTTGCGCAGTGACGACTTCGACGCCCGCGTCGATCGCGCGCTCGACCACGTCCGTCAGATAGAACTCGCCCTGCGCGTTGTTGTTCTTCAGCGACGCGAGCCACGTTTCGAGCGTGCGCGTCGGCGTGATCACGATGCCCGTGTTGATTTCCGCGATGCGCCGCTCTTCCTCGCTCGCATCCTTCTGCTCGACGATCTTTTTCACCTTCCCGGCCGCGTCGCGCACGATGCGCCCGTAGCCGGTCGGATCGTTCACGCTCACCGTCAGGACGCCGTAGCGCTCTGCGCCCGCGGCATCGATCAGGCGCTTGAGCGTGCTTGCGCGCGTGAGCGGCACGTCGCCGTACAGCACGAGCGTCGGCACCGACGGATCGAGCAGCGGCAGCGCCTGCTGCACGGCATGTCCCGTGCCGAGTTGCCGGTCCTGCAGCGCGAACTGCACGTCCGGCGCGCCGACGGCTTCGCGAACTTTATCGGCGCCGTGCCCGACGACGACGACGAGACGCGTCGGCGACAGCGTCCGGGCCGTGTCGATGACGTGCGCGAGCAAGGGCTTGCCCGCCAATGAATGGAGCACTTTCGGCAGGGCGGAGCGCATGCGCTTGCCCATGCCGGCAGCCAGAATCACGATGTTCATTGCAGGAAGCCTTACTGGGTATGACGAGCCGCCAATATATCACCCGGCTCTTTGGCGCAATGCGGCGAAACCCACGCTGCGCCTTATCGGATAAAGGTTACAGGTCGTCGAACTGCACAATTGAAACCGCGCCGGCCGATCCTGACGGTTCGCTTGCACACGGTTCCTCGTCGAACGCGATATCGCCCTGAGGATCCGCCTCGCCCGTCGCGCGCAGTCCCGCGAACGGGAAAAGTTTGCTGTCCATCAGATGCGACGGCACCACGTTCGACAGCGCGTTGAACATATTGTCCACGCGCCCCGGAAAACGCTTGTCCCATTCGCGCACGAGCGCCTTCATTTCCGCGCGCTTCAGGTTCGGCTGGCTGCCGCACAGATTGCACGGGATGATCGGGAATTCGCGCAGTTCTGCGTACTTCTCCAGATCCACTTCCTTCACGTAGGCGAGCGGACGGATCACGACGTTCTTGCCGTCGTCGGATTGCAGCTTGGGCGGCATGCCTTTGAGCTTGCCGCCGTAGAACATGTTGAGCAGGAGCGTCTGCAGGATGTCGTCGCGATGATGGCCGAGCGCGATCTTGGTCGCGCCGAGCTCGCCCGCCACGCGATACAGAATGCCGCGGCGCAGGCGCGAGCAGAGCGAACATGTGGTCTTGCCTTCCGGCACGAGACGCTTGACGATGCTGTACGTGTCCTGATTCTCGATGTGGAACGGAATATCGAGCTTGCTCAGGTATTCCGGCAGAACGTGCTCCGGAAAGCCCGGCTGCTTCTGATCGAGATTGACGGCGACGATCTCGAAGTTGATGGGCGCGCGCTCGCGAAGGCGCATCAGGATTTCGAGCATCGCGTAGCTGTCCTTGCCGCCCGACAGGCACACCATCACCTTGTCGCCTTCCTCGATCATGTTGAAGTCGCCGATTGCCTCGCCGACCTGCCGCACGATGCGCTTGTAGAGCTTGTTGTTCTCGTACGCTTCCTTCTGCTGGCGCTTCGTCAGCGCCTCGCGCGCGGGCTTCTGGGCCTCGGCGACTTCGATCGTGTCACGCGCGTTCATGCTCGTTCCTCTTTGATGCGGAAGACTTCGACGCCCACCGCGTCGCAGTCGGGATAGACGTCGGGCTTTTCCGTCGATACGGCCACCGCGCGCACGTCCGGATGCGCGAGCAAGGCGGCGGCGACGTCGTCGCAGAGCGTCTCCTGCAAATGGATGTGGCCCTGCTTCACGCGCGCGGCGATGGTCGAGCGCATGAAGTCGTAATCGACGACTTCGGACAATTTGTCCGCGACGGGCGTCGACAGCGCGAGCGGCACATACAGCTCGACGTTGATCACGACGCGTTGCTCGCCGCGCTTCTCGAAGTCATGCACACCGATGTTGATGCGCACTTCGTAGTTGCGCAGAAAAAGCCGCCGGCAATCGGTCAGCCGGGGATGCGAAAGTGCGGCAAGCATGTGAGTTCCAATATTCAATAAGCGCGTTTCAAGGCGTACGTGAGCCGAACATGTACATCACGTCGCGCGGGCTCGGCACGAGATGCTGGCCGCCATCGACGACGAGCGTCGTGCCGGTCACGCCGTGCGCGTTCGCGAGATAGCACGCGGCCTGCGCCACATCTTCAACCGTCGATGCGCGATTCAGCGGCGTCACGCGATGCGCCACCTCGAACGACGCGGGCGTCTGCCCGGTGGAAATGAGCGTGAGGCCCGGCGCGAGGCCGACGACGCGCAGCTTCGGCCCGAGCGCCTGCGCGAGCGCGACGGTGGCGTTTTCGAGCGCCGCCTTCGTCAGCGTGTACGACAGGTAATCAGGGTTCATGTTGTACAGCTTCTGGTCCAGCACGTTGATGACAACGCCGCGTTGCGCGTCGTCACCGGCTGCGGCATCGGGCGTGATCTCGTGCAGCATGCGCGCGAGCGTCAACGGCGCGGCGACATTGACGGCGGTCATCTCCAGCAGTTTTGCGTAGCCGAAGTCGATGGCCGTGTCTTCGTCGAAACGCGACGCGCAGTTCACGACGCAGTTCAGCCCGCCGAACGCCTCGACGCACGCGGGCACGAGCCGCGCGACTTCGGCCTCGATGCCCAGATCCGCCTTCAGCGCGACCGCGCGCCGCCCGAGCGCCGCGATATCCGCGACGGTTTCCCGCGCTTCATGCTCCGATCCGCCGTAGTGCACGGCCACGTCCCAGCCCTGTCGCGCGAATTCCAGCGCGACGCCGCGCCCGATGCGCTTTGCCGCGCCGGTCACGAGCACGGCGCGGGAACGCGGCACGGAACCGGAAGACGGTGAGTTGGCGGAAGAAAACGGCGTGGAAGCGCTCATTTACAATACTGGGATGAATCCGAATGCCAGACAAACCGATAGTTTACCTGCTCCGGGCGCCGACGCGCTCGCGCAATCCGAAGCGCTGACCGACCTGCTGCGCGGACGCATCGCCGCGGCGGGCGGCTGGCTGCCGTTCGACCGCTATATGGACCTCGCGCTGTACGCGCCCGGTCTGGGCTATTACAGCGGCGGCGCGATGAAATTCGGCCGCCGCGCGGAAGACGGCAGCGACTTCGTCACCGCGCCGGAACTGTCCCCCCTTTTTGCGACGACGCTCGCGCGGCCGGTCGCGCAGGCGTTGCAGCAGAGCGGCACGCGGCAACTGATGGAATTTGGCGCGGGCACCGGCAAGCTCGCGGCGGGTTTGCTGACCGCGCTCGCCGATCTCGACGTGCCGTTCGACAGTTACGCGATCGTCGATCTGTCCGGCGAGTTGCGCGCGCGCCAACGCGAGACCATCGAAAAGCAGGCACCTGCGCTCGCCGCTAAGGTGACATGGCTCGACGCGCTGCCCGACGCGTTCGAAGGCGTCGTGATCGGCAATGAAGTGCTCGATGCGATGCCCGTGCGCCTCGTGGTGCGCAAGCTCGGCGCGTGGCACGAGCGCGGCGTTGTCGTGCTGAACGATCGCCTGGCCTTCGACGACCGGCCGATCGCGCCGGATGCGCAGGTCGAACTGATCGATGCCGCCATCGACGAAGCCAACGACGAGCCGTTCGCCGAGTACGTCACCGAGACGCACGAGGCCGCGCTCGCGTTCACGAAGACGGTCTGCAGGATGCTCACGCGCGGCGCGGCGTTTTTCATCGACTATGGATTTCCGCGGCGCGAGTTCTACCACGCGCAGCGCGCGACGGGCACGCTGATGTGCCACTACCGGCATCGGGCGCACGCGGACCCGTTTCTGTATCCCGGTTTGCAGGACATCACGGCGCACGTGGAGTTTACGGGCATCGCGGAGGCCGGCATCGAGACGGGCGCCGATCTGCTCGGCTTCACGTCGCAGGCGCGTTTCCTGATGAACGCCGGTATCACCGATGTGCTTGCGGACCTCGATCCCGCCGACGTGAAGCGCTTTCTACCCGCGGCGAATGCGGTGCAGAAGCTGCTGTCGGAAGCGGAGATGGGCGAGTTGTTCAAGGTGATCGCGTTTTCTCGCGGCATTCCCGGTACGCTCGACGCGTTCGCGACGGGCGATCGTTCTCACACGCTATGAGTGCGCGATCATGATCCGCTGGCTGCTCACGACGTTTATCGCGCTTGCGATTCTTTCCGGCTCGCTGCCGTGGCTGAAGAAGATCGGCATCGGGCGGTTGCCGGGGGATTTCACGTTGCGGATCTTTGGGCGTGAGTATTCGTTTCCGTTTATGTCGACGTTGGTGTTGTCGGTTTTGTTGTCGTTGATTGCGCGGGCGATTTGAGGGTTTTTTGGTTTTCGTTGGATCCCGTTTTCGTGTC